>NZ_JBHMIR010000009.1:0-239741 GCF_048060285.1 Micromonospora sp. LOL_025
CGCAAAAGAGCCGAAGGCAAACGCCACAACGCCGCCCTCATCTGCCTCGCCCGACGCCGCTGCGACGTCCTCTACGCCATGCTCCGCGACAAGATCCCCTACCAGCCACGCCCCACCAGCCCCGTCCCCGCTTGACGAAACCCATAGGGACACCCCCCGCCCCCGCCCCCGCCCCCCGCCCTCGCCCTCGCCCCCGCCCCCGCCCCCGTCGATCATGCAGTTGTGGTGCCCCACGAAAGGGGCGAAGGCGGGCGGATCGGCCACCACGACTGCATGATCGACGCGTTGCCGGCGCGCCCGGCGCGCACCCGCCGCACTCCGGCTAGCACAGGTGCGGGCGGGGTGGGGGTTTTCCACAGAGGGGGTGGTTGTCCACAGGGGGGTCAGGCGGGGCGGGCGGAGTTAGGGCGCGCTCGGCAGGGTGGCTGTTCATGGCAGAGGGGCTGTACCGGTATCCGGAGCTGATCTCCGCAGGGCTGAGTCGGGAGCAGGTGAGGCGACGCGTCGACACGGAGCGAATGCACCGGCTGTCGAGGGGCGTCTACGGCCGACCGGCCGACCGGGGCGAGCAGTTGAAGGCGATCTTCCGTCGGCTGCCGGACGGGGTGGTGGCCGGGTTCCACACCGGCGCCCGGCTGCACGGCTTCGAAGCCGCGCCCAGCGACGACGTCCACGTGATCGTGCCGGCCGGGCTCGTCGTACCCCGCATCCGGGGCGTCGTGACGCACGAGTCCGTGCTGCCGGTCCAGCAACCGGTCCTGCTGGAAGGGGTCCCTTGCGCGCCTGCGGCCCGGTGTGCCGTCGACCTGGCCAGATCGCCGCACCGGATGAACGCCCTGCCGTTGCTCGACCGGTGCCTGCGCGTGGGTGCCTGTCGGCCTGACCAACTCCGGGCCGAGGTGACGCGACATGCCCGGCTGCGCGCCGTGTGCCAGGCGCGACGGCTTATCGACCTGGCGGACCCGAGAGCGGAATGCCCGCAGGAGAGCCAGCTCAGGCTCCTGCTGATCGACGGCGGATTGCCCGCCCCGGATCCCCAACTGTGGGTGCGGGACGCGGACGGCATTCCCCTCTACCGGCTGGACCTCGGCTATCGGAAGCGTCGAATCGGCATCGAGTACGACGGGAGGTCGCACCTCGACCGCGAACGCCTCCGTCGCGACCGCTCCCGCATGAACTGGCTCGCCGCCCACGGCTGGCGCATGCGCTACTTCACCGACCTGGACCTGTATCGCCGCCCTGCCTACATCATCTCCACCATCGCGGCGCTCTTCGCCGCCTGACCTGAACCGGGCGTTTGCCGGGGACCAGTCCCGGTCACGGTGGACAGATGGCGGTACCCGCCGGTGGGGTGTCCGCGTCTAACCCCGCCGCCCTACCGGCCACAGCTGGATCTGGTACTGCTCGCCCGCCTCGGGAGCGAGCCCTCTGATGTCGTCCAACGCGGCGGCGAACTCCTCGCTCGTCCCGGCCTGCGCCATCTCGAACCGGTCGAGGATCTCGTTGTGGTTGTACGCGATCACTCGCGCGCCGTACGGGCCCGCGCCCGACGGCAGTTCGATGCCGAGACGCACCGGAGGGTCGAGCGACTCGTAGATGCGCCAACAGTCGTCTGGGAAGTCCACGACGCCCTCGAACGCGAAGTCGAACGGACGCTGGTCCGGCAGGATCGACGGCATCCGTGACCACGTCTCCACCGACACGAAAGCTCGGCTGAGCTCGGTTGCTGCACGCACCCCGACGGCGCTGAAGGAGAACCCGACCCCGTCCGCGGAGGCCAGCCGCCCTGCTTCCGCAAGATCCCGCAGAGCGTCCACACCCTGCGAGCACAGGCAGAACGTGGTGTACGACGGCACGACAACGGTGTCCACCTGAGAAGTGAGAACAGGCACGCCCAAGCATGCCGCCTCACCCCCATCACGAAGCAGCGGCACTGGCAGAACGGGGGCGATCATGCAGTTGTGGTGCCTCGCAAAACGAGCGAGTGGGGGCGCTCCGCCCACCACAACTGCATGATCGCCGGGGCGGGGCGGGTGGGTGGGTGTGGGTGGGAGGGAGGGAGGGAGGCTGAGGGGCCCCTCGTCAGGCGGGAGCGTGGCGAGGGGCCCCTCAGGCTGTGCTTCGGCTGAGGAGTCCTAGAGGGTCAGGGTCCAGCCGTCGATGTAGCCGGTGTCGCCGGAGGCGGCGTCCTGGACGCGCAGGTTCCAGGTGCCGTTACGCGTCTCCGTGGAGAGGTTGACCGTGTAGGTCTGGTTGATGTTGTCGGCGGAGCCGCCGGTGCGGTTGTGCAGGGTGTAGGCGCTGCCGTCGGGGGCGACGAGGCTGACGACGAGGTCACCGACGTAGGTGTGCACGATCTGCACGGCGACCTTGCTGGTCGACGAGGCGGTGCCCGTGCAGCCGGCGATCGCGACGCTGCTGGTGACCGTCGCGTTGTCGCCGACGGTGACGTTGTTGGCGTTGGTGCCGGTGCAGTTGGTGGTGCCGGAGCCGCCCAGGTTGAGCGTCCAGCTGTTCACGTAGCCGGTGTCGCCGGCGCCCGCGTCCTGGACCCGCAGCTTCCAGGTGCCGTTGGCGACCTCGGAGGAGAGGTTGACGGCGTAGGTCTGGTTGATGTTGTCGGCGGAGCCGCCGCTGCGGTTGTGCAGGGTGTAGGCGCTGCCGTCGGGGGCGACGAGGCTGACGGCGAGGTCACCGATGTAGGTGTGCACGATCTGCACGGCGACCGTGCTGGTGGAGCCGGCGGTGCCGGTGCAGCCCGCGATGGTGATGGTGCTCTCCACCGTGGTGTTGTCGCGGATGGTCACGTCGGTGCCGTTGGTCTGGGTGCAGCCGGTGGGCGGCGGGGGCGGCGGGGGCGTGGTGCCGCCGTCGCCGACGTACAGCAGCTTGTTGGGCGAGCCGGTGCCGGGGCTGGTCACCGCGTTGCTGGTGGCGTCGGCGACGAGCTTGTCGCGCACCTGCTGCGGGGTGAACGTCGGGTTGGCGGCGAGCACGAGTGCGGCGGCGCCGACCACGTGGGGGGTCGCCATCGAGGTGCCGCTGATGCTGTTGGTGGCCGTGTCGCCGGTGTGCCAGGCCGAGGTGATCGAGCTGCCCGGGGCGAAGATGTCCAGGCAGGTGCCGATGTTGGAGAACGACGAGCGGGCGTCGGTGTTGGTGGTCGAGCCGACGGTGATGCCGGCGAGGAGGCTGGCCGGCGAGCTGTTGCAGGCGTTGGCGCCGTAGTCGTTGCCGGCGGCCAGCCCGTAGGTGACGCCGTCGGCGATGGACCGCGCCACCGCGTCGTTGAGGGCCTGGCTGAACCCGCCGCCGAGGCTCATGTTGGCCACCGCGAGCTGGCCGGCGGCGTGGTCGCCGGTCACCCAGTCGACGCCCTGGATGACGCCGGCGTCGGTGCCGCTGCCCTCGCAGTCGAGCACCCGGACGCCGACCAGCGTGACGCCCTTGGCCACCCCGTAGGCGGTGCCGCCGACCGTGCCGGCCACGTGCGTGCCGTGCCCGTTGCAGTCGTCGGCGCTGCCGCCGTCGATCGAGTCGAAGCCGGTGACGGCCCGACCGCCGAAGTCGCCGTGGCTGAACCGGATGCCGGTGTCGATGATGTACGCCTTCACGCCCGAGCCGGTGTTCGGGTAGGTGTACGAGCTGTTCAGCGGCAGGGCGCGCTGGTCGAGCCGGTCCAGGCCCCAGGAGGGGGTGGGGCTCTGCGTACCGCTGATCCGCATGGTGTGGTTCTGCTGGACGTAGCGCACCGAGGGGTCGGCGGCGAGCCGCTTGGCCTCCGCCTCGGACATCCGGGCCTCGAACCCGCGCAGCGCGTTCTGGTACGTCCGGTTGACCGCGCCCCGGTGCCGGCCGGCGAGGTCACGCGCCTTCTTCGTGACGTCGGTCCGGCCGACCGAGGTGTCCTTGAACACCACGATGTACGAGTCGTCGACGGCGGTGGCGCCGCCCGCCATGAGAATCTGTCCCTCGGCGGGGGCGGCCGTCGCGGGGGCGCCGAACGCCACGGCGGTGGCGACGGCGGCGGTCAACAAACCGGCGCGCCAGCGGCGCGCGGCGGGGTAGGGGAGTGTCATCCCTCGGGTGTTCCTCTCGCTACACGACGGCGGGTACGCCATCGATCGCAATTGATCAAAGTGAGCAAGAGCGTAGGGCCTCCACGGCAAAATGTGGAGACGTGAGGGGGCCTTGTATTAGGGGGGCGGACTGCGGTAAGGGATCAGCCGGGCTCACTGCCGTGCGGAGGTCTACGCTGCTGCGTGTGGACCCGGTCGCCTTTCATGTCGCCTCCCGCCCCGCCCACGGCGAGGGCGAGGGCGAGCTGACCGTCCACCACCCGTACGACGGGCGCGCCGTCGGTCGTACCACCCTCGCCACCGCCGAGCAGGTCGAAGCGGCCGTCGCGGCAGCCGCCGGGGTGGCCGCGGTGGCCGCGGCCCTGCCCGCGCACGCCCGCGCGGCGGCCCTGGACCACGTGTCCCGCCGGCTCGCCGAGCGGGCCGAGGAGGCCGCGCGGCTGATCACCGCCGAGAACGGCAAGCCGCTGAAGTGGGCCCGCGCCGAGGTCGCGAGGGCCGTCTCCACCTTCCGCTGGGCCGCCGAGGAGGCCCGGCGCTTCTCCGGCGAGCTGCAACGCCTCGACACCGACCCCGCCGCCACCGGGCGGATCGCCCTGGTCCGGCGGGCGCCCAAGGGGCCGGTGCTCGGCATCGCGCCGTTCAACTTCCCGCTGAACCTCGTCGCGCACAAGGTCGCCCCGGCCATCGCGGTCGGCGCCCCGATCATCGTCAAGCCCGCCCCCGCCACCCCGCTGTCGGCGCTGCTGCTGGGCGAGCTGCTCGCCGAGACCGACCTGCCGGAGGGGATGTTCTCGGTCCTGCCGCTGCCCGACGAGCGCGCCGCCGAGTTGGTCGCCGACCCCCGGCTGCCGGTGGTCTCGTTCACCGGCTCCGGGCCGGTCGGCGCCGCGATCCGTCGCCGCGTGCCCGAGAAGCACGTCACCCTGGAGCTGGGCGGCAACGCCGCCGCCGTCATCTGCGAGGACTGGAACACCGACGAGGACCTGACCTTCGCCGCGCACCGCATCGCCACGTTCTCCAACTACCAGGCCGGGCAGTCGTGCATCGCCGTGCAGCGGGTCTACGTGCACGAATGGCTCTACGACGCGTTCCTGCCCCGCCTCGTCGCGGCGGTGCAGGAGCTGCGCGTCGGCGACCCGTCCGACCCCCTCACCGACGTCGGGCCGCTGATCTCCGTCGACGCCGCCCGCCGCGTCGAGGCGTGGGTGGACGAGGCCGTCACCGCCGGCGCCACCATCGAGCTGGGCGGCCGGCGAGACGGCGCGACCTATCCGCCGACCGTGCTTCCCGGCGTGCCGGCGGACGCCAAGGTCTGCGCCGAGGAGGTCTTCGGGCCCGTGCTGGTGGTCGCCCGCGTCGCGCACGACCAGGCCGCCTTCGCCGCCGTCAACGACTCGGCGTACGGGTTGCAGGCGGGGGTCTTCACCCACCGCCTCGACACGGCCTTCGCGGCGCACCGCACGCTGGAGGTGGGCGGGGTGATCGTCGGCGACGTGCCGTCGTACCGGGCCGACCAGATGCCGTACGGCGGGGTGAAGGGCAGCGGCGTCGGGCGGGAGGGCCTGCGCAGCGCCATGGAGGACTACACGGAACCCCGGGTCATGGTGCTGACCGGCCTGTCGTTGTAGCCCTCACCGGGTGCCGCCCGCTCACCAGCCGTCGCCCGCTCACCAGGTGCCGTCGTCGCGGACGCGGGCCGGCGCCCGGCCGAGCAGCAGGGTGGTCAGCGCGGCGTCGATGTCCTCGCCGAGGAACCACTCACCGGCCTGGTCCAACGCGAAGACGCGCCCCCGCTCGTCGACGGCGAAGTTGCTGTCGCCGTGCTCGGATCCGACGGGAAAGAGCCTCGTCCCCAATACGGCGGCGAAGTCGGCGAGTGTGTCGGCCGAGTACGCGCTCCGGAGTGGGTTGGTCGTGAACCGACTTATCCAGACCTGCTCGCCGGGGCCCCGGCGGCTGCTCACGATCGCGGGGAAGGCGGTCAGCGCCCGTTCGGCCGCAGGGAAGGGCTCGTGGCGGTGTCGCTGACCGGCGATCTCGCACGTCTCCCGGATCGCCCCGGCGGCCAGGGCGGGGTTGAACTCGCTGTCCTCCCAGCCGGCATCCATGAGTGCGTCGCCCACCGGGGGCGGGAAGCGGCCCGGATGATGCGGGTGCTGTGGCTGCGGGTGCCACTCCGAGGTGAAGGCCAGGTCTGCCCAGGACAGCGCGTTGAAGTGGACCAGGAAGTTGACGCACGAGTCGCAGGCTCTTTCCGCCCTGCCGCCATAGGGGTCACCCGCCTCCCGTACCCGGAAGACCTCGAAGCGGGCACCGCCCAGCAGCATCTCCGCGTCGGCCATGCCGAGCGGCGCGATGCCCTCGGCGGCGCGGCGGTGGTCGTAGTCGTGCAGGACGTCGGAGACGACGATCAGCTCGGCGTGCCGGTCGCCGCCGCGCACCAGGTGCCCGGGGGGCAACCCGTCCAGGTAGGACCGCACCAGCGGGTGGTGGTTCAACGTGACGTCGCCCTTGGCGCCCTGCGCGCGGAACAGTCGCCCCCCGACCGTCAGGTGCGCCGCCGTGCCGGGGGTCGGCAAGCGGCGGATCTCACGGAGCAGTTGGCTCGCCGGATCGACCGTACGGGGCACCGCGGGGCCCTCCGGCCGGCTCCGGCGGTACATCTGCGCAACGACGTCGACCGGCACCCGCGGCCAGGTGCTCACCTCGCCGGTCAGCTTGTCCACCACCGTGGTCGGCAGGTCGCCGGGCATCGTCCTCGCCTCGATGGGCACGGTGGACGTGATGACGTAGCCGAGCTCGAACTCGTCGACGCTGGGGCGGCACTCGTGTCCCAGGCGCTGTGACTCGCGGCGGGCCCACACGGCGGCGAGCTGCTCGGCCTGCTGGCGATCGATCACGGCTTGAAAGTACCGGACCCCCACGGATTCGTGGCGCCCGGTATGGTTCGCCCTACCGACGGTAACCGGGGAGGGTGGCGTTGGCCGAGAGTGTGGACCGCGACGCCAACCGCGCGCTGCGGGCGCGGTTCGACGAGGTGTACGGGGACTACCAGCGACTGAGGTCCGGTCTGGACGAGCTACAGGGTCGGCTCGCCGAGCTACGGGTGACCGAGCGCTCCGAGGACGGTCAGGTGACCGCCACCGCCGGTGCCCGGGGCGAGGTGATCTCGGTCGAGCTGCACCCCTCCGTCTTCCAGGCCCGGGACGCCAAGGCGTTGAGCCGGAAGATCACCACCACCGTCCACCGGGCCGGTGCTGCGGCGGTCGCGGCCACCCAGGAACTCGTGGCCGGCTACCTGCCCGCCGGGTCCGGGGCGACTGACTTCCTGCGTACCGGTGACTTCGGTTCGTTGCTGGGTCGGGCCGACGCCGTGCTGCGCCGGGGCGAGTGATGGACGGTCAGCTCTGGCTCGACCCGCAGCGGGCCCGGCGCGGGGGCGTCGACCTCTCGCTCTCCGGCGAGGCGATCACGGCACGTCGCCGCCAGGTGGGCGGCGCCGTCGCGGCGGCGAGCGGCCGATCGCCCTGGGGCAAGGACGACATCGGGGCCGCGTTCGAGCAGAAGTACCGCGGCTTCGAGGAGTTGGTTCTGCGCACGTGGGAGGGCGTGGGTCGGCACCTGGAGGGTCTCGGCGCGGACGTGGTCCGGTCGGTGGATGCCAACCTGCGGACGGACGCGGCGGGTGCGGGCCGGCTCGGCCGCGTCGGCGACCGGCACCAGCAGCGCTGATCCGCTGAGGAGACCCGGATGAGTGTGTTGCCGAGCCCCATCCCGCACCCGCTCGACTACTCGCCCTGGCAGTTGCCCGGCTGGGTCTACGAGGCCCTGGACTGCGTCATCGGTGTCGAGTGGCCGGAGGGCAACGAACGCGCGGTCTGGGAACTCGCGGACCAGTGGTACGCGGTGGCCGCCGCGCTGGCCGGGCCGCGTGCCGACGCCGTTGCCGCCGCCGGTGAGGTGCGTAGCGGGTACGGCGGCGTCGGGGCGGTCGCCGCCGCTTTCGACACCGCCTGGCGTCGGGTGGCGGAGGGCGACGAGGCACCGTTGCCCGTGCTGCTAGCCGTCAGCACCGAGCTGGGTCGGCTGGTGGAGGAGTGCGGCTGCGACATCGAGGGCGCCAAGCTCGAGGTCTGGATCGAGCTGGGCATCCTGGTGGTCGAGCTGCTGTCGCTGGCCGTCGCGACCGTGCTCACTGCGGGCGCGGCCTCGCCCGCCGCCGGGGCGGCGATCACCGCCACCAGGCTGATCGTGCAGCAGATCTTCAAGCGGCTGATGGCTCAGCTGGCCCGCAAGTCGCTCAAGCAGGGGCTCAAGGAGGCCGGCGAGCGGGCGGCGAAGGAGGTCACGAAGGGCGGTGTGCGGGGGTTCAGTCGCCGCGCGGCGCTGAGTGGTGTGTCCGAGGCGGCCGAGGAGAGCGGCATCAACCTCGCCACGCAGGCGTACCAGAATTCGACCGGCCGCCGGCACGGGTTGGACGTGACGGAGCTGGGCACCACGGCTCTCGGCGGTATGGCCGGCGGGGCGGTGGCGCCGCTGGCCGGTCTCGGGCGGCACGCCACCGGCCGGGGCGCCCGGATCGGGGAGCACTTCGGCCGCGAGATGGCCGGCGAGGTGATGGCCGATCAGGCCGCGAGCCTCGCCACCGGCCAGGGGCTGACCTCCGTGGAGGACGCGGCCCGCGCGGCGGCGTCCGGTGCCCGTGGTTCCGCCACCGCACAGGCCGACGCGGCGTTGCAGGCACGGCTCAACGGCCAGATGAGCGCTCTGGCCGGGATGCCTTCCATCTCGGTGGACAGTGGGGTTCCCACGCAACCCTCGACCTCCATTGCAGGTTCGATGCCGGGTGTGGAGGCGGCGCGCCACGCGCTCTCGACGCCGGACGTGGATACGCCCCGATCGGTGCCTGCCGTCGGGATCGACACGCCAGTCGAGGCGAGGGCGGCGACCGTGACGCCAGCGTCTCCGGAGGCTGGCGCATCCGAGTCCGACAGCCGGATTCCCGAGCAGCGCGTGGCCTCGTCCAGTACGCCGTCTCAGGTTTCCGACTCGGTCTCCGCCGCCCATGTGGTCAGCCCGGTGGTTGAGGGTGTGCCTGCGGAAGCACGAATCGCTCCACCGTCCCCAACCGGCGTCGATTCCGGGGATCGGTCCGTACTCTCGGCGTCGCAAGCCGAGGCACCCAGGGCCCCGCTCGACCCGACGCTCTCCTCAGTCGCGCCCGCAGCACCTTCGACAGTTGCTCATGCCCCGTCGGTGGCCCCGGGTCCCGTCAACGAATCGGTGCCCGGTTCCGGGCTGGCCGCGCAGAACACCGGCGCCGCGGCAACCAACCCGCCGACGACCGGGGGACCAGCGCCCCACGGCTCAGCAGTGAACTCACCGCTCGCCGGCATCCCGGCGCAGGCGTCCCCGGTCACCACCACGGGGCCGGCAGCGTCCGGTGAGACGACGGCGAGAACCGCAGGGCCGAAGGTGGGGCCATCGCGCATCCCAGAAATGGGGCCGGAGACGCCCGTGGTCCCGTCACCGACAGACCGGACGCCCGAGGCGGTGCCACACCCGTCAAAAGCCGCAGGGCAACCGCCTCCGCGTCCGCGCACGCCGGAGTGGTACGCCGCCAGATGGGCTGCGGACCAGGACGCGTTCGAGCGGCGCCGTTACCGCGGGCACTTCGAGTTCCAGCGCAGGACTCATGAGGAGAACCGCCGCCTGGACAGCGCGGCGCGACTGCGTCAGGCCGCAGATCGGAGCTACGACGAAGCCCGGTGGCTGGTCAGCGAGGGCCGTCGCCTGGCGCAGGCCGGACATCGCGCTGCCGCTGAGCGCCACTTTCTGGGGGCCCGTGAGCGGGAGCGCTGGTGTCACCAGCAGAGGGATCTGGCAGAAGCGGTCCTTGCCGGAGCAGCCGCCCCAGGCGTCGTCGCCGTCGATGGTACGGACTTCCGCCGGATCAACGACGACGTCGGCGACCTGGCATACGGTGCCGTGGAGACAGCCGACCGCTCGGCCTTGACGGGCGACGACTACCCGCCGCCGATCGACCGGTCCCGGAACTACGGCCAGCCCGGCGGTCTGCGGCCGCCGCTGGCACTGCACCAGACCGACATCGAACGGCAGGTGCCCCGAGAACCCGACGGAAGCGTCCGGCGCAACGCCGACCCGCGAGTGGGTGGCTGGTTCGGGTTGGTCAACGACGGCGGACCGCAGGCCGACCCGACCCGCGGCATCAACTGCATCGACTGCACCCTGTCGATGTTCGACACCTGGATGCACGGACGCCCCCGAGTAGCCGCTCCCCGCACCTTCGACGCCTACCTGGCCGGCGACATCACGTGCCCCATCAACGGCGAACGCGACGGCATCGGGCGGGTGGAGGACCTCACCGGAGGACGCTTCCAGCGCCTCTGCCAGCCGACCGAGGACATCCAGGGTGTTGAGCGGCAGCGGGCCATCGACACGGGATACCGCAACCTGCACGACCAGCTCCGCCTCGGCGGCCACGGCAGCTTCGCCTTCGTCATCAACAACTGGGAGCAGGGCGGTTCCCACATCTGGGTCGCTCTCAACCAGAACGGCACCATCCTCTACCTCGACCCGCAGACCGGCGTCGTGTCGACGGCGCCCCTGTACCGGCACCACGGCGTCCCGCATCCGCACAACGCCGTCGACACCGAGGTCCTGGTGATCGGTTCGGACGGCAGACCGATGCCGCTGGGCGGACTGCGGCGGGGGCGGTTCAGCCAGCGACCGGACCTGCCGGATTACCCACCCGTCGAAACCGACCAGGGGTACGGCGAACTGTTCCTCAACCGCATGCACCTGCTGGACGGGCCGGGCTCGGCTCCGTCCGACGGGTCGATGCCACCAGGGTTCCCACGGCAGTCCGACGAGGCGGGACCGGCCCCCGAACGCAGCGACACACCGTCCGAGGACCTGCGGACGGCGCGGGAACGCGCGCAGGCGGAACGGGCGGGAAAGCCGGTTGCCGTCGACGCGGTCCTGGCCGCAGAGCCCAACCTGGAACGGGTCTTCGCCGCAGGCGTGACGGCGGCCGAGGTGGCGGCCGGCGTAGACCCCCCGGCACTCCGGCGACTCGTACCGCAACTTGACGACGCGGGCGCCGAAGACGTGGCACGGCTGTTCGCGGATCCACGCGTGCAGCGGATGCTGGACGAGACGTGGCGGCAGCCGCCCAAGGACGAGCCGATGTTGGCCGAGAGCCTCGTCCGACAGTTGGCGCAGCGACCTGACCTGGCGCGGATGGTCCTCGCTACGCCTGAATTGGCCACTTCGCTGACGGCTCGTCCCGTGACGCTGCATCACCTCGCCAGTCAGCAACAGGCGGTCAACGTCCTCGGGTCGGTCTTGGATCACATCGAGGAGTCCGGTCCCGAAGCGGTGCCCGCCATGGAGGTGCGGCCACCTGAGGGATCTCTGAGTGACGGGCTGAAGGTGCTCGGTGACTCGGTCAGTCCTCGGAAGCGGAAGGTCCACCAGCCGAGCTTCGACCCTTCCTGCAAGGGAGACGAGAACTATCGGTTGAACTACCTCAGCAATCTCTACAGGGAAGCGTGGGCGGCTCAACTGGAACTCAACGAACTGGCGAAACGAATGGCCGGCGAGCGTGGTCTGGCGAGCTGGCGCAAAAAGCCCAAGGACCATCAGCGCGTACTCGACAAGATAAGTGAATATGGGAACGATGTTTCGTCTCTAAAGGATCTCGCCGGAGCCAGGATCCAGTTCAACAGCCTGAGCGACCTGTATCAGACCTTGTCGCGAATCGGTCAGGATCCCAACGTCGAGGTGATAGCTAAGAAGGATCGTTTCCTTGGACCCCAGATGAGCGGGTACCGAGATGTGCTGTTAAGTTTGCGGATGTCGAATGGTCACATTGCGGAACTTCGCCTGCAACTCCTTGCGTTGGATGAGGTGGCAGAGTGGGAGCACGCGCTTTACGAGGTGCGTAGGGACCTTGATGCCATGGCAGAATCGCAAGATCGTCCCTTGACGGCAAGAGAGTTGGCAATCCGGGACGGACTCGTTCTGAAGGAGCAGGAGGCGTTTCGGCTCGCCCTGGAGCGCCACCAGGAAGGAAGGGGAGAGTAGTGAACCACCGACCTCCGGGCAGTCTCCCTGCCTTCTTCAGCTACTACGAGACTCCGGTCAAGCTGGTGGCTGATGAAGTGGGCCATGTGGTCGGATGGAAGCTTTCGAAAGCTGATGGCGGCTGGGAACGAGCCGACAATCTCGTCAGGAAGATCCTCCTTGTCGGCGGCGATGAGATCGAGGAGTTGTCCCGCAGCGAGTTCATCGAGTACACCGAACATGACCGGGGGAGATACCTCCGCGGAGTCGGCCCGATCTTCGCGCTTTACGAGACAGTGAACGCGATCGTGGAGCAGGCGGACCTGGAACGGCGACCGCTCACGCCGCGTGAGTCGGCGTTGGTGGCAGGTATTCGCAGGAAGACCTTCGTCATGTTCGAAGAACAGCTCCAACAGGCAGGCGACCCCGCAGCTGATCCTTCATTGGGGATTGAGGGAAGCGGTTCTTCCTGAGCTTGGCGCGCTGCGGAAACCTGCTGCGGCTCGTCGAGCCTTGGCCCGGGGCGCTGGTACGGCTGACTCTCCATCGACCAAGCCACCGCTCTCCTGCGATGCCCTCACCCGGCGCTTTGGCTGGTCGGACTCGTTCCTCCACCCGACGATGATCCTTGCTCAGGCGGCGACACGGTCGATGGACCGCGTCTGCTCGTCGAGTGCTGCGGGATCAGCGGTCACCTATGAACCGAGGTGCGTCTCCTGGCTGCAGTCGGCTGGTAACCCGCCGTCGCGGAGAGACGCAGATCCAGGTCGGCTTGCCGGATCGGAATACCATGGCGAAATGGCTGAAACAGACAGTGGGCAGAAGTCGTCCGGCCCTGGTGGGTGGCGTTCCAACACCTGGGCTTGGCCGATCGGCCTCATGCTCGGTCTGGTCATCGGCCTGGCCGCGTTGGACGGGGCCGCCGGGGTGGGCGTCGGCATCGCGATGGGGGTGGCCTTCGCCGTCGCCCTGGGAGCCGGCAGCACCCAGGACGACGACAGCGAGGACGAGGACAGCGCCGACAGCGAGGACGACGACAGTGAGGACGCCGTCAGCGATCCCGCCAGCGTGGACGGCGACGGGCGGAACGCTAACGAGCAGAGCGCCGAACGACAGCGAGTCGGCCCGGAGGGTGCCGGCACACCGGGTGCCGACGGGCAGGGCGTCGACAGATCGCGCACCGACGGGCCGTCGTGACCTCGGGCGCACCCGGGGCCGTGCGGGTGGAGACGACCGGGGCGCCGGACCCTCGGACGATCGCGCCCGGCAGTGTGGCGGAGGCGTTGGCCGTACAGGAGCGGTTGCGACCGCTGGTGGACCTGGTCGGGCCCGGTCCGGCCGAGCCCGCGACGGTGGCCGGCCTGGACGTGGCGTACGCCGAGAGTGGTGACCGGCTCGCGGCGGCCGTGACCGTGCTGGACGCCCGGACCCTGGCGGTGATCGACTCGGCGGTGAGCGTGGGCCGGCCCGCGTTCGCGTACGTCCCGGGGCTCTTCGCCTTCCGCGAGCTGCCCGCGCTGCTCGACGCGCTCGACCGGCTGAGCGTGCGGCCCGAGTTGCTGGTCTGCGACGGGCACGGGCTGGCCCACCCGCGCCGGTTCGGGCTCGCCTGCCACCTGGGCGTGGTGACCGGCCTGCCGGCCATCGGTGTGGGCAAGACGCCCCTGCTGGGGGAGTGGGCGCCGCCGGCCGACCGCCGGGGCTCGTGGGCGCCGTTGCGCGACGGGGGCGAGGTCGTGGGTCGGGTGCTGCGTACCCGGGACGGCGTGAAGCCGGTCTTCGTCAGCGTCGGCCACCGGATGAGCCTCGACGACGCGACCGCGCGGGTGCTGGCGTTGACGCCGCGCTACCGGCTGCCGGAGACCACCCGTACCGCCGACCGGCTCTGCCGCGACGCCCTGGCCGCCGGCGAAGCGACCGCCCGCCCCGTCTGAAGCCCGCCGCCGAAACGACCTGAGGCCGCCGACGGACCGACCACCCGCGCCGTCTGGGGCCGCCGCCAATTGCGGCGACCCGGCCCGACCGGCGCGCGAGGGTGTCCCGCCGTGGACCAGGTACGCGGACCCGGTCACGGGGTAATACGGCGCACATCCGGGGCGCTCGATGACCGGGTCCCGTCCGGGCCCGGTAGTAGCCTGACCGGCGGACCCCCGTCGGGGGAGGAACGGCGAGGTGATCATGGCGGTACGTCGGCACGCGGCGCGGCTCGCGACGGTCTGCGCGTTGCTGGGCGGCCTGGCGGCGCTCGGCGCGACGCCCGCGCTCGCCGCAGGCGACTCGGTCCGGGTGCGTTCGGCCGGCAGCTTCACCGCCGGCGGTTCCGCCGGGGGCGTCTCGATCGAGGTGCGCAAGCGCAGCGACGGCTGCGTGCTGCTGCGTACCGCACTGGGGCTGCGCCTGGCCGGCCTACGCGCCGACCAGGTCAGCGCGCAGGTCAACGTGGGCGGACGCTGGTTCCCGGTGCCGCTCTCCGGGGGCCGGGGCAGCGCGGCCACGTCGGCCACCTCGCCGCTGAACCCGAGGCTCTGCAAGGGTAAGAGCATCACCGTGCGCTACCGGGTGGCGTTCGCCGCGGAGGTGCCGGGCGGCCGGCTGACCGTGAGCGGCGCGGCCAGCGACGCGCTCGGGCGGGCCCTGGGCCGGGGCGCGGTGGCGTCCCGGGTGGTCGGCGACCTGGCCACGCCCTCGCCGACGCCGAAGCCCTCGAAGAAGCCGTCGCCCACCCCGAGCGCGGTCGCCACCGAGGTGCGGGCCGGCGCGGCGGACCCGAGCCTGGCCGCCGGCCAGGGCGTTGGCGCCGTCAGCAACGCCGCCGAGGAGGAGTCCTCCGGCGGCTCGGTGGTCATGTTCTTCGGCATCGCCATGGTCGTCGTCGGGATCCTGCTCATCGTCCTGCTGTTCCGCCGCTCGCGGGCGGACAAGGAGCCGGCCGACCCGGGCCACGTCCCGCTGCCCCGCAACCCCGGCGGCACCACCTACCGCTCCGGGCAGGGCCCGGCCGCCGCCCCCGGCCCACCCGGCCAGGTGTACGGGCAGCAGCCGCCCGCCCCCGGCCGGTACGGCGGCACGCCCGCGCCGCGCCCCGCCGGCGGCGTGTACGGCAGCCGCCCGGCACCGGCCCCGGAGGCCACGCAGGTGGTGCCCGGCGCACCCGCCTCCCCGCCCGTGTCGGCCCCGCCCGCGAGCCCGAGGCCGACGCCCCCGGTGCCGGGGCAGTACGGGGCGCCGCCGCCCGTGCCGCCCGCCCAGGGCAAGCCCGGTGACCCGCCGCCGGAGACCGGCGGTGGCGACCACACGGTGTTCATGCCCCGGCTCCCCGGCTGAGCCGGGCCGCGCGGCACCCCTCCGATACGCTCAGGCCGTTGAGGACCTGCGGCGCAAGGAGCGAGACCGGTGTCTGATCTGTCCCAGATCGTGAAGGCCTACGACGTCCGTGGGACGGTGCCGGACCAGTGGGACGAGCAGGCCGCCGAGGCCCTCGGCGCGGCCTTCGCACAGGTGCTCAACGGCTTCGGCGAGCAGGACGAGGCGGTACTCGTCGCGCACGACATGCGCGCCACCGGGCCAGGTCTGGCCGCCGCCTTCGCCGCCGGCGTCCGCGCCGAGGGGCGCGCGGTCGTCGAGCTGGGCCTCGCCTCGACCGACATGCTCTACTACGCCTCCGGGGCGCTGGGGCTGCCCGGCGCGATGTTCACCGCCAGCCACAACCCGGCGCAGTACAACGGCATCAAGATGTGCCGCTCCGGGGCTCGCCCGATCGGGCAGGACAGCGGGCTGGCCGAGATCCGCGAGCGGGCGCAGGCCCTGCTGGACAAGGGCGAGCGCCTGACCGGGACGTCGGCCGCGCCGGCTGAGCGCCGCGACCTGCTGGCCGACTACGCGGCGTACCTGCGGCGGCTGGTCGACCTCTCCGGCATCCGTCCGCTGAAGGTGGTCGTCGACGCCGGCAACGGCATGGGCGGCTACACCGTCCCGGCCGTGCTCGGCGACACCGTCCTGCCGGCGCTGCCGCTGGAGATCGTGCCGCTCTACTTCGAACTCGACGGCACCTTCCCCAACCACGAGGCCAACCCGCTGGACCCGGCCAACCTGGTCGACCTCCAGCGCGCGGTGATCGAGCACGGCGCCGAGATCGGCCTGGCGTTCGACGGAGACGCCGACCGCTGCTTCGTGGTCGACGAGCGCGGCGAGCCGGTCTCGCCGTCGGCGATCACCGCCCTGGTGGCGGCCCGCGAGCTGGCCAAGCACCCCGGCTCGACGGTGATCCACGGCCTGATCACCTCCAGGGCGGTGCCGGAGATCATCCGCGAGCACGGCGGCGAGCCGGTCGTCTCCCGGGTCGGGCACTCCTTCGTCAAGGCGGAGATGGCGCGGACGAACGCGATCTTCGGTGGCGAGCACTCCGCCCACTACTACTTCCGGGACTTCTGGTTCGCCGACACCGGCATGCTGGCCGCACTGCACACCCTGGCGGCCCTGGGCGAGCAGTCGCTGCCGCTGTCCGTGCTGGCGAGCGAGTACGAGCGGTACGTGGCCTCTGGCGAGATCAACTCGACGGTGGCCGACCAGGCCGCCAAGGTGGCCGAGGTGCGGGCCGCGTACCCGCAGGCCGACGCCGACGAGATGGACGGGCTGACCCTGCGCTTCCCGGACGGCGCGTGGTTCAATCTGCGCGCCTCGAACACCGAGCCACTGCTGCGGCTCAACGTCGAGGCCCCGACGCGGGAGCGGATGGCCGCCCTCCGTGACGAGGTGCTCGACCGGGTTCGCCGATAAGATCGCCTGCGCCGGTCGGCACCGTCGATCGGTGAGACCGCATACGTGGAAGGAGCCGCGCCGTGGCCCTGGACCCGCAGTTGCTGGAAATCCTCGCCTGTCCGGACACGCATCACGCCCCGCTCGACTACGACGCGCAGGCGCAGACGCTGACCTGCACCGAGTGCGGCCGGATCTTCGAGGTCCGCGACGACGTGCCGGTGCTGCTGCTGGACGAGGCGCGCGGCCCTTCGGAGCAGTCATGATCGACGGTACGGCCGGGGTCAGCGGCCGTCGCGAGCCCGACGAGGCACTCCTCGACGACCCGGCCGCGCTGGCCGAGCACGACCCGGGCGGCATGCTGCGGCACACGGCCTCCGCCGGGGCGCAGGTCCGCGAGACGGCCGCCCTGGCCGCCGAGGCCAACCTCCAGGTGCTCGCCGACGAGGGCCGCCCCCGGGCGGTCGTCATCGCCGGCATCGGCACCGCCGGGCGTACGGGCGACGTGCTGGCCACCGTCGCCGGGCCGCGCTGCCCGGTGCCGGTCATCCCGCACCGCAGCGCCGGCGTGCCCGGCTGGGTGGGCGCCGCCGACGTGGTCATCGCCGTCAGCGCGTCCGGTCGCAGCCCCGAGGCGCTGGGCGCCGCCGAGGCCGCGCACCGGCGGGGCGCCCGGCTGGTCGCCGTCGGCGCGCCCGACTCGCAGTTGCAGTCCGTGGCCGAGCGGGCCCGGGCGCCGTTCATTCCGGTACCCCGGCGCGCCCCGGCCCGGGCCAGCCTCTGGGCGCTCACCGTGCCGGTCCTGCTCGCCGCCCGTACGCTCGGGCTCGTGAAGGTCAACGAGGCGGATCTGGCGGAGACCGCGGCCCGGTTGGACGCGGAGGCCGACCGCTGCCGTCCGACGGCCGAGTCCTTCGTCAACCCGGCGAAGTCGCTGGCCCTGGGCCTCGCCGGCTCGGTGCCGATCGTCTGGGGCTCGTCGCCGCTGGCGACGGTGGCTGCCCGCCGGTTCGGCGACACCCTGTCCGCCAACGCCCGCTACCCCGTGGTCAGCGGGGCACTCGGCGAGGCGGGGCGCGGTCGGGTCGGCCTGCTCGACGGCGTCTTCGGCGGTCTGGCCGAGGGGGACCGCGACATCTTCGCCGATCCCGACGCGGAGGTGCCGTCGGGCACCCGGCTGCGGTTGGTGCTGCTGCGTGACGGAGGGCTGAACCCGGAAGACGACGCCGACGAGCCCCTCGACGTCGAGGAGCGCCGCGCGGACGCCGTGCAGACGCTCGCCGAGCGGCGGGGTGTGCGCTGCGACGTGGTGACCGCCGAGGGCGGCTCCGCGCTGGAGCGGCTCGCCTCGCTGGTCGCCGTGCCGGACTTCGCCTCGATCTACCTCGCCCTGGCACACGGACTGGACCCGATGGCCGTGCCGGCCATCACCGAAATGAAGGAGCTGGCAAACCAGTGAGCGATAGCAGGGAACGGGACGAGCGGCGCACCGCGCCGATGCCCGGCGGGGACGCGCGGCGGAACGGGGCGACGGCGTGAGCGCCAACGGCGGTACGAAGGCGATCGTCGCCGCCCTGCTGGCCAACTCCGGCATCGCCGTCACCAAGTTCGTCGCGTTCCTGCTGACCGGGTCGTCGTCGATGCTGGCCGAGTCGGTCCACTCGGTCGCCGACGCCGGCAACCAGGGGCTGCTGCTGCTCGGCGGGCGGCGGGCCAGGCGCGCGGCCACCCCGCAGCACCCCTTCGGCTACGGCCGGGAGCGCTACATCTACGCGTTCATCGTCTCCATCGTGCTGTTCAGCGTCGGTGGCCTGTTCGCCCTCTACGAGGCGTACCACAAGTGGTCGCACGCCGAGGGCATCACCTCGTGGCACTGGGTGCCGGTCGCTGTGCTGGTGGCCGCGATCATCATGGAGATCTTCTCCTTCCGCACCGCCATCGTCGAGTCCAACCTCGTCCGGGGCAACCAGTCGTGGGTGAAGTTCGTCCGGCGCGCCAAGGCCCCCGAGCTGCCGGTGGTGCTCCTGGAGGACCTGGGCGCGCTGGTCGGTCTGGTCTTCGCGCTCTTCGGCGTCGGCATGACGCTGATCACCGGCAACGGCCGGTGGGACGCGGCGGGCACCGCGATGATCGGTGTGCTGCTCGTGGTCATCGCGATCATCCTGGCCATCGAGACCAAGAGCCTGCTGCTCGGTGAGGGCGCTGAGGCGCACGACGTCGCCGCGCTGGAGAAGTCGGTCACCGACGGCCCCGAGTTCGAGCGGATCATCCACATGAAGACGCTCTACCTCGGCCCCGAGGAGCTGATGGTGGCCGCCAAGGTCGCCGTGCCGGCCGGCGTCACCGCGGAGGTGTTGGCGCAGAGCATCGACACCGTCGAGGGTCGGATCCGCGCCGCCGTGCCGACCGCCCGGGTGATCTACCTGGAACCGGACATCTACCGCGCCAGCGCCGAGCGGGCGGGTGCCGGGAGCGCGTCGCCCTCCGAGCCGGGTGAGGTCGCCGGGCGGCCCGGGAGCTGACCGGTGGAACTGCTGCACGGACCGATCCGCGACTACGCCTGGGGGTCCCGTTCGGCGATCGCCGAGTTGCAGGGGCGCCCGGCGCCGAGCGACGGCCCGGAGGCCGAGTTGTGGCTGGGCGCCCATCCGGGCGGCCCGGCCCTGGTCGACCGCGACGGTGACCGGGTGAGCCTGACCGACCTGCTGCTCGCCGAGCCGCACCACTGGCTCGGCGAGCGGCTGGTCGGCCGGTTCGGCACCCGGCTGCCGTTCCTGCTCAAGGTGCTCGCCGCGGACGCCCCGCTGAGCCTTCAGGCGCACCCGGACGCCGAGCAGGCCCGCGCCGGGCACGCCGCCGACGCCGCCCGCCCCGACGGGCAGCGCAACTACGTCGATCCGTACCACAAGCCGGAGCTGCTGGTCGCGCTCTCGCCGATGGAGGCGCTCTGCGGGTTCCGGGACCCGGCGGTCTCGGCGGCGGCGTTGGCCGGCTTCGGCGTACCCGCGCTGGAGCCGGTGCTGGCGGCGCTGCGGACCGGGCCGGCGGGCCTGCGCGACGCCGTACGACTGCTGCTGACCTGGCCCGCCGACCGGCGCGACGCGCTGGTGGCGGCCGTGGCGTCGGCGCCGGTCGCGGGGCCGGACGCGGAGCTGGCCCGGGATCTGGCCGCCGCCTACCCGGGCGACCCCGGGGTGCTGGTGGCGATGCTGCTCAACCGGGTGCGCCTGGCCCCCGGCGAGGCGATCTGGATGCCGGCGGGCAACCTGCACGCCTACCTGCGCGGCACCGGCGTGGAGATCATGGCGGCCAGCGACAACGTGCTGCGCGGCGGGCTGACGCCGAAGCGGGTGGACGTCGAGGAGTTGCTGCGGGTGCTGCGCTTCGAGGTGCTGCGCGATCCGGTGGTGCCGCCGCTGGAGGTCGCCCCGGGCGTGGTCACCTGGCCGGTGCCGGTGGAGGACTTCGCGCTGCACCGGGTGACGGTGGGCGCGGGGCTGCCGGAGGTGACGGTCGAGGTGCCCGGGCCCCGGGTGGTGCTCTGCCGCTCCGGCGAGGTCTCGGCCGACGACGGGGCCGGCGCGGTGACGCTGGCGCCCGGACGGGCGGCCGTCGGAAGCGCCGCCGCCGGACCGCTGCGTCTGGGCGGCACGGGGGAGGCGTACGTCGCGAGCTGCGGCCTGAGCTGAGGCGCGGGGCAGGGGCTCGGGCGGCGCAAGTCCGACTTTCCCGGAATAGCTTGACTCTGTGTTGGCAGAGTGTGATTCTATGGGTACGCAGCGTTATCGCGACGAAGGTCCGAGAACGCGCGGGGGAACCAAACCGGGGGGATGCACGGGGCGGGCGGCTGGTGGACGGGACACCGTTCACGACCGACCGCCCCGTGCGCTGTCCGCTGATGTCTTCGTGCTCTCTTCACCGGCCGGTCCTCGCGCCGGCGGTCCGCGAGCGTAAGGTGAATGGTCGCGCAGCACATCGTCCGACAGGAGATTTCATGACCAGCACCCTCCCGGCGTCCGCCAGCGGCACGCCGTCCGAGGCCCGGCCGAGCACTCTCGCCGAGGGCGACTACAAGGTGGCGGATCTGTCGCTCGCCGAGTTCGGGCGTAAGGAGATCCAGCTCGCCGAGCACGAGATGCCCGGCCTGATGGCGATCCGTCGTGAGTTCGCCGACGCCCAGCCGCTCGCCGGTGCCCGGATCACCGGGTCGCTGCACATGACCATCCAGACCGCCGTCCTCATCGAGACCCTGGTCGCGCTCGGCGCGCAGGTCCGCTGGGCGTCCTGCAACATCTTCTCCACCCAGGACCACGCCGCCGCCGCGATCGTGGTCGGCCCGGAGGGCACCCCCGAGGCCCCGGCCGGCGTCCCGGTCTACGCCTGGAAGGGCGAGAGCCTGGAGGAGTACTGGTGGTGCACCGAGCAGGTGCTCGCCTGGCCCGACGGGCAGGGCCCGAACATGATCCTCGACGACGGCGGCGACGCCACCCTGCTGGTGCACAAGGGCGCCGAGTTCGAGAAGGCCGGCGCCGTGCCGCCGGTCGAGTCCGCCGACTCCGAGGAGTACGCGGTCATCCTCGGCGTGCTGCACCGCTCGCTCGCCGAGGACGGCCAGCGGTGGACCCGGATCGCCGCCGGCATCAAGGGCGTGACCGAGGAGACCACCACCGGCGTGCACCGGCTCTACGAGATGCACCGCGCCGGCACCCTGCTCTTCCCCGCCATCAACGTCAACGACTCGGTGACGAAGAGCAAGTTCGACAACAAGTACGGCTGCCGCCACTCGCTGATCGACGGCATCAACCGGGCCACCGACGTGCTGATCGGCGGCAAGATGGCGGTCGTGCTCGGCTACGGCGACGTCGGCAAGGGCTGCGCCGAGTCGCTGCGCGGCCAGGGCGCCCGGGTCGTGGTGACCGAGGTCGACCCGATCTGCGCGCTCCAGGCAGCGATGGACGGCTACCAGGTCGCCACCCTGGACGACGTGGTCGACAAGGCCGACATCTTCATCACCGCCACCGGCTGCTTCGACGTCATCACCAACGAGCACATGGCCCGGATGAAGCACCAGGCCATCGTCGGCAACATCGGCCACTTCGACAACGAGATCGACATGGCCGGCCTGGCGAAGCGTTCCGACGTCGAGCGGGTCAACATCAAGCCGCAGGTGGACCTCTGGAAGTTCGCCGACGGGCACGCCATCATCGTGCTGTCGGAGGGCCGCCTGCTGAACCTGGGCAACGCCACCGGACACCCGAGCTTCGTGATGTCGAACTCGTTCGCCAACCAGACGATCGCCCAGATCGAGCTGTACACCAAGACCGAGGAATACCCGATCGGCGTCTACGTGCTGCCGAAGCACCTCGACGAGAAGGTCGCCCGGCTGCACCTGGAGGCGCTCGGCGCCAAGCTGAGCACCCTGACCAAGGAGCAGGCGGCCTACCTCGGCATCTCCGTGGAGGGTCCGTTCAAGCCGGAGCACTACCGGTACTGACACCGACCGCACCAACCGGGCCGGCCGCTTCTTCCCAGCGGCCGGCCCGGTCGGCGTTTCCGGGACGGGCGCGCGCCGCCACGGGTCGAGCCCGCCGGCGTCCGCGCGCCGCCACGGGTCGATCCGCCCGGCGTGCGCGCGGGCGGACGCGCGCCGCCGGGCGGTCAGTCCCGGGGGGAGCGGCGACGGGCGGGGCGGATCCAGCTCCACACGCACCAGACGAGCCAGGCCACCGAGACCACGGCCGCCAGCGTGCGCAGGCGCAGCGCGTCGAGCAGCAGCACCACGGCGAGGACGGCCAGCCACGGCCCGAACGCCCTCACGACCGCCACCGGCCGAGCACCATCCGGCGGACCAGCGGCGGAGCGACCCACGACCAGACGCAGAAGAGCATCCAGGCCAGGGCGAACAGGCCGCCGAGCACGTCCAGGCCGGCGGCGCTGAGCAGCACGATCACGCCGACCGCGAGCAGCCAGGTGCGGAAGATCCCCAGCCGGTAGAGCGGGCGCAACGGCAGCAGCAGCGGGTGCGCGTACACCCGGGTCTCCCAGGCGGCGTCCGCGTAGTCGGCGTCGGTCGGGTCGTGCGCCGCCGCCTGCCCGAAGGCGCGGTGGGCGGCGCCCACCCGGCCGCGGTGGGCGGCGGCGACGCCGTGCAGGGCGAGCGCCACCGGATTGCCCGGCCACGCCCCGAGGAACTCCCCGGCGACCCGCTCGGCCGCCCGGTCGTCACCACGGGCGTACGCGAGCTGGAACCGGGAGGCGAAGACGGCCGGGGCGTCCGGGACGATCGCCGCGGCGCGGGCCACCAGGCGTTCCGCCTTGTCGGTCTGGCCGACGGCGCAGCAGAGGTCGGCGTACTGGCAGAGCAGCCACGGGTTCTCCGGCTCGATGGCGAGCGCGTCCAGCAGCGCCCGCTCGGCGAGGTGGTGCTCGCGGCGGTGCCGCAGCGCGAGGCCGAGCCGGCCGAGCAGTTCGGCGTCCGGGCCGTGCTCGGCGAGCCCCTGCCGGGCCACGGCGACCACGTCGTCCCAGCGGTCGAGCACGGTCAGCGCGCCCGCCCGCAGCCGGAACGCGAGCAGGCTGGTGGCCAGCGGGGCGGGCAGCCGGTCGACCTCCGCCAGGGCCTGCTCCGGGCGGTTCACCTCCAGCAACCGGGCCACCCGCGCGAGCTGCATCTCCGGGGCGGTCACGCGGCGGCCACCAGGAAGACCAGCACGGCCTCGGCGAAGCCGAGCAGGAGCACCGCCCCGAGACCGGGCAGCCACAGCGAGGCGGGCTGGCCGCCACGCAGCTCGTACGCCCGGAACTGTCGTTTCTGGGTGGTGGCGGCGACGAGCCAGACCAGCCCGCCGGCCAGCGCCCCGACCAGTCGTACGGGGCGGTTGCCCCCGTCGTCGAAGATCGCGAGCGTGATCGTCAGCCGGGCGATCAGCGCGGCCAGCCCGGTGCCGAGCACCGCCAGGCGTGCCGGGCGGGACACCCCCAGCCGGTGCCCGTTGACCAGGGCCAGCACGGTGACGGCCGTCGGACCGCCGAACACGGCCGGGAAGATCAGCGACTGGGGCCGCCACGGCGGGCGTCGCACCTCGTACGTCGGCGGCGCGATCGTGGGGGTGAACAGGTCGTCAGCCACGGTCATCCTGTCTCGTAGGGGCGAGCCGGATCCTGCCACAGCCGGCGCCCGGCCCGCTTCCGCGCTGCGGCTCAGGTGCGGGAGTCGACCGTGGACGGGGCGTCGTCCCGCGTCGCGGGGAAGACCGCCGGTCGTACCGCCGGGGCGGCCTGCGCCGGCACGGCGGGCCCGGCCACCAGGGCGAGGTCCGGCGCCGCCGGCCGGATCGGGCCGGGCCGGGAGGTGGCGCCGGGCGGGACGGACACCAGCTCGGGCCAGAGCGTCGCGGCGGCCGACCGGCCGAGCCCCAGCCGGTGCCTCGCCCGCCGGTGCCGCTCACCCAGGACCGCGGCCAGGTAGACCGACTCGGGCATGCCCGGGGGCGGGGGCGGCGCGATCACCGCGGAGACCTCGGTCCACAGCCCGCGCCCAAGCCGCCCGCGCGCCGGCTCCGCCAGCTGGTGCACCCGGGCCAGGTACTGGCGGGCGGCCAACGCCAGGCCGTCGTCGAGCCGGCTCAGGTCCACCGTGCCCGCCCAGCCGGCCAGCGCGGGGACCGCCGTGGGGACGGGCCGCCAGGCGGTCGCCGTCCGGGTGTGCACGACGAGCGTGCCCGCCACCAGGTCGCCCAGTCGGCGCCCGCGCCGGTCGGTCACCATCACCGTCACCCCGGCCACCCAGCTCAACAGCGGCAGCACCAGACCGGGCCACTCCACGGCCACGCCGACCAGCGCCCGGATCAGCGACTGCCGCGCCGCGACCGGAGCGCCGTCGGCGCTGACCACGCGCAGCCCGACGGCCATCTTGCCCAGCGTGCGGCCGTGGTTGAACCGCTCGCAGAGCACCGGGTAGCCGATTAGCACCAGGATCAGGCCCACCGTCGCGATCGCGCCGGCCAGGGCGCCGTCGACCAGCCCCTCCGGCAGGTTGAGCAGCGCGACGCCGACGCTCATGGACAGCACCACCATGAGGACCGCCTGCGCCAGGACGTCGAGCAGCAGCGCGAGCACCCGGGAACCGATGCGGGCGGCCCGGACGTCCAGCTCCACGGCCTCCCCGCTGACCAGCCCGGCGTCGCCCCACGGGGCGGGTCGGACCGGCGGTCGCGGTTGTGCTCTCACCCCGACAGTGAACACTATGATCGCCGGACGGGGGTGACGGTGGATCTCGACGCGTACGTCGCGGAACACGGCGGGGAGTGGCGACGGCTGGAGGAACTCTCCGGGCGCGGCCGGCTCGACGCCGCCGAGGTCGACGAGCTGGTCGCCCTCTACCAGCGGGCGACCACCCAGCTGTCGGTGCTGCGCAGCCGCTCACCCGACCCGGCGCTGGTCAGCCAGCTCTCCCAGGTGGTGCTGCGCGCCCGGGCCCGGCTCACCGGGCGCCCGCGCCCGTCGTGGGCGGCGGTCGGACGGTTCTTCGTGGCCGGCTTCCCCGCCGCGGTCTACCGCGCCTGGCCCTGGTGGTGCGGGGTGGCGACCGGGTTCAGCCTGCTCAGCCTCTTCCTCATCTGGTTCGTCGCCGGCAACTCGCAGACGGCGGCGGCCTTCATCGGCGACGCGGCGGCCGCCGACCTGGTCGAGTCCGGCTTCGCCGGCTACTACACCGAGTTCTCCGCGCCGACCTTCGCCTTCCACCTGTGGACGCACAACGCCTGGCTCGCCGCCCAGTGCCTCGCCGCCGGGGTGCTGATCGTCCCGGTGCTCTACCTGCTCTGGCAGAACGCCCTCAACATCGGCGTGGTCGGCGGGGTGATGGTCGCCTACGGCCGCGCGGATGTCTTCTTCGGGCTGATCACCCCGCACGGGCTGCTGGAACTCACCGGCGTCTTCGTGGCCGCCGGGGTGGGCCTGCGCATCGGGTGGGCGTGGATCGCGCCGCCGACGCAGCTCACCCGGGGGCAGGCGGTGGCCCGGGCGGGACGCGAGGGCGTCCTCGTCGCCGTCGGGCTGGTGGGACTCTTCGCGGTCTCCGCCGTCATCGAGGCGTTCGTGACCCCCGCGCCCGTGCCGGTTCCGCTCCGCGTCGCCGCGGGCGCCGCCGTCTGGCTGGCCTTCCTGGCGTACGTGGTGGTCCTCGGTCGCCGCGCCGTCGCCGCCGAGCCTGATCAGAGCTGACCGAGGGCCTTCAGGCGCAGGTAGGTGTCGGCCAGCGTGGGGGCCAGCCGGCCCGCCGGGGCGTCGACCACGGTCACGCCGTGCCGGCCCAGGGCGGCGCGGACCCGGTCGCGTTCGGCGAGCGCCCGCCAGGCCGCCGCCGCGGCGTAGGCGTCCCCCGGGCGCTGTGGAACGCTGGTGGTGAGGGCGGTCAGCACCGGGTCGTGCGTCGCCGCGATCACCACCCTGTGCCGGGCGGCCAGCCGGGGGAGCACCGGCAGCAGCCCCTCGCCGAGGGCACCGGCCTCCAACGCGGTGAAGATCACCACCAGGCTGCGTTGGCGCTGCCGGCGCAGCAGCTCGCCCGCGATCAGGTCGAAGTCGGTCTCCGCCAGCGTCGGCTGGAGCGGGGCGAGGGCGTGCACCACCCGGGAGAGCAGGGCCGGCCCGCCGGTGCCGGTGACGGTGGCCCGCACCGCCGTGTCGGCGGCGAGCAGGTCGACCCGGTCGCCGGCGCGGGCGGCGAGGGCGGTGAGCAGCAGCGCGGCGTCGATGGCGGTGTCCAGCCGGGGTTCGTCGCCGACCCGCACCGCAGACGTCCGCCCGGTGTCCAGCACGCAGAGCAGCCGGCGGTCCCGCTCCGGCCGCCACGTGCGCACCAGGACGTCGGCCCGGCGCGCGCTCGCCCGCCAGTCGATCGACCGCACGTCGTCGCCGACCACGTACTCGCGGAGGGTGTCGAACTCGGTGCCCTGGCCCCGGCCTCGGCTCACCTGGGTGCCGTCGATGACCCGCAGCCGGGACAGCTTCTCCGGCAGGTGCCGGCGGGAGTCGAAGCGGGGCAGCACGCGCACCGTCCACGGCGGGGTGGCCGGTCGGCCGGAGCGCTGCCGGAACCCGAGCCCCAGCGGCCCGAACGAGCGCACCGTCAGCGCCATTGCCGGCCGGTCGCCCCGCCGCACGGGGGTGAGCCGGCTGGGCAGCGCCACCGTCGTGCCCGGTTCGACGCGTACCAGCCGCGCCGGGGGCACGTCGGGGCGGGCGCCGGCGGAGGGCACCCAGGCGTCGCGGACCCTGGCCCGCAGCGTACGGCCGGAGGGGTTGTGCAGCAGCAGCGTGACGGTGGCGGTGCCGCCGAGCCGGACCGCGCGGTCCCCCTCGCGGGCGGCGGTGAGCGCGCCCGGCGGCGTGGCCAGCGCCCGGTCGAGCAGCACCAGCAACAGCACCGCCCCGGTCATCACCAGCAGCCCGGCGAACGGCGACGGCCAGGCCGGCAGGGTCAGCGCGCCGACCGCCAGCAGGAGCGCCGCCCGCCAGGTCATCGCGGCGTCGGCACGGTGGCGAGCACCGTGTCCAGCACCGCGTCCACGCCGACGCCCTCCAGCTCCACCTCGGGGCGCAGCCGCAGCCGGTGCCGCAGCGTCGGCCGGGCGACCGCCTTCACGTCGTCCGGTACGACGTGGTCGCGACCGGCCAGCCAGGCCCACGCCTTGGCCGTGTTGAGCAGCGCGGTGGCGCCCCGGGGCGAGGCGCCCAGCTCCAGCGCCGGGGTGCTGCGGGTGGCCCGGCAGAGGTCCACGATGTAGCCGAAGAGCGGCTCGGCCACGTGCACCCGGCCGACCGCCGCCCGGGCCGCCGCCAGGTCGGCCGCGTCGGCCACCGGCCGTACGCCGGCAGCGCTCAGGTCGCGGGGGTCGAAGCCGGCGTGGTGCGCGCGGAGCACGCCCAGCTCCTCGTCCCGGTTGGGCAGCGGCACGGTGAGCTTGAGCAGGAACCGGTCGAGCTGCGCCTCCGGCAGCGGGTAGGTGCCCTCGTACTCGATCGGGTTCTGGGTGGCGGCGACGATGAACGGGTCGGGCAGCGCCCGCCGTTCGCCCTCCACCGAGACCTGCCGCTCCTCCATCACCTCCAGCAGCGCCGACTGGGTCTTCGGCGGCGTCCGGTTGATCTCGTCGGCGAGCAGCAGGTTGGTGAAGACCGGCCCCTCGCGGAAGGTGAAGGCGGCGGTGCGCGGGTCGAAGATCAGCGAGCCGGTGACGTCGCCCGGCATCAGGTCCGGGGTGAACTGCACCCGCTTGGACCCCAGATCGAGGGCGGTGGCCACGGTGCGGATCAGCAGGGTCTTGGCCACGCCCGGCACGCCCTCCAGCAGCACGTGCCCGCGGCAGAGCAGGGCGATCACCAGGCCGGTGACGACCGCGTCCTGCCCGACGACCGCCTTGGCGACCTCGGCACGCAGCCGGTGCAGCGCGGCGCGCGGGTCTGCGGGGTCGGTGGTCGGCGGCTCGGCGGTACCGGCGGGTCGGGTCACCGGGGGTCTCCTTCGGCTCGGTGCGGGTGCGGTGCGGCTGGCGGGGGCGGCCCTTGGGCGGGCGGGGGCGGCGCCGGCCGCACCGGACCGGGCGGCTGAGCCGCCGGCCCCTCGGCGGTCGGCGGCGGTGCCGCGGCGGGCGGGTGCGGCCCGGCGGCGGTCGGCGGCGGTGCCGCGGCGGGCGGGTGCGGGCCGTCGGTGGCGTGCGGGGCGGCGACGCGGGTCAGCCGGTCCAGCGCGCGGGCCAGGTCCAGCAGGTCCTGGTCGGTCTCGGGCCCGGCGCCGTGCAGCACCTCGGAGGTCCACCGGGGGTCGTCGCCGGTGCGGGCGGCGACCGCCGCGGCCACGTCGGCCGGCGGGGCGGTCGGCGGCAGGTGCAGCCGGGGCGTCAGGCGGTCCAGGGCGGCGGTCCGCAGGGTCCGCGCGGCCGCGTCCCGGGCGCCCGCCTTCTCGTAGAGCCGCGCCCGGCCGAGCACCGTCTCCGCCGAGCGGACCGTGACCGGCAGCGGCTCCACCGCCGGCGGGCCGAGCCGGCGGGCCCGCCAGAGCGCGGCCAGCAGGGCGGCCACGGCGAGCTGGGCCAGCAACGCCCACAGCCACGCGGGGAAGGCGGACCAGAGCGGGTCCGGCGGGTCGGGCCTGTCGGCCCGGGAGTCGTCGCGGCCCTCGCTGTCGCTGTCGTCGTCGGGCTCCCCGCCCGGGTCCGCCGGGTCGCCGGGGCGTCCGTCGCCGGTGCCGTCCCCGGTACCGGTGCCGCGGCCGGGACCGCCGTTCCCGGTGGAGCCGTCCGGCGTCGGCGACCAGGCCGGGCTGCCGCTGCTGCCGTCGCCGAGGACCGGCGGGGGCTCGGGGCCGTCCAGGTCGAGCCACACCACCCGGCCGGCCCCGCCGAGCAGCGCGGTGGCGAACGCCCGGTTGTCCCACTCGTCGATCCGGTCGTTGCGGAACGGATCGCTGGCGCCCACCGCCACGGTGCTCTCGGGGACCCGGGACAGCAGGGCGAGCCCGTCGGCGAAGCAGAACCGGACGGGCGCCGACGCGCCCGGGGCGGGCGCGTAGCGTTGCAGCCCGACCGCCACGCGCCCGAGCTGGCGCAGCTCCGGCAACGGGCAGGGCAGGCCCCGCGCGTCCGGCCCCACCGCCTGCGCGGCCCACCGGCGGCCGGCCGGTTCCACCGGCAGCAGCCTGACCGCCTCCAGCACCCGCCGCGGCGGGTCCACCAGCACGAGCCTGGTCGTCGAGGGCAGCGAGTCCAACGCGCCGACCGTGTCCGGGTGCAACAGCTCCGGCGCGGGCACGAAGAGCGTGGCCGCGCCGCTGCGGGCGGCCAGCAGGGCGCGCAGCGTGTCCGTCTCCCGCTGGACGGTGACGCCCCGCCCGCGCAGCGCGTCGGCGAGCCGGCTGCCGCCGTCGTCCCCGGTCGCGACCGGGGAGAGGAAACCCCGGTCGCCGGGGTCGGGCTGGTCGACCGCGTGGGTGATCAGGGTGGTGGCCAGCAGCGCCGCGGCCAGGCCCAGCGGGATCAGCAGCCGGTGCCGGCGGCGTCGTCGCCGGGGGGCGGCGTCCGCGCGTGGCGCCGGGGGGACGGCGGTGGCCTGTGCGCTCATGGTCGTGGCCCGTCCTCGGGTCGGCCGGTCAGCACCCGGTCCAGGTCGGCGGCGTGCTCCCGCATCCGGTGGTCGTGCTCGGCGGAGGCGGGACGCTGGCCGTACCAGAGTTCGGAGAAGATCGCGCCGGCGGCGCTCAGCGGTGGTCCCACCTGGGGCCGGGTGTCCGTCGCGGCCCGCACCAGCTCGGCGACGGTCATGCCGGGCTGCGGCTGCACCACGCGCCGGGCGGCCAGCTCCCGGACCATCGCACGCAGCCGCTCCCGGACGGCTTCGGCGTACCGGTCCTCGGCGGCGAACCGGTCCGCGAGGGAGACGTACGCGGCGGCGGGCAACTCGGGCTCGCGGGGAGCGGGGACGACCGGCGGCGGGGCGTCCGGCGGCGAGGTCCTCCGGCGGCGTCGGCGCAGCCGGGGCAACCGCCGGGGGACCCAGGAAGGGAACGTGTACCAGCCGGCCGCGACCAGCACCGCGGCGAGCACCAGCAGCAGCGCGACCAGGGACAGCGGCACCCGGTCGCCGAGCGCCGCCGTGGTCTCGGTCCACCATCGGCTGAAGCTCATCGCCCGGCCGCCAGCAGGACGGTCTCCGGCGTGCCCGCCCGGGCCCGGGAGAGCCGGATGTCCAGCCCCTCGGTACGCATCCGGGTCTCCAGGTGCAGCACCGCGTCCAGGCAGGCCAGGGCCGGGTAGGCGACGCTGTTCACACCCGCCCAGACGGCCAGCGACAGCCACCCGGCCCAGTCGCGGTCGACGAGGTCGAACGAGTCCAGCCCGAGGTGGACGCCGACGCCGAGGCCGACACGGACGATCCACCACACCAGGTAGCCGAGCAGCCGGATCCAGCCGCCCCGGCCGGCGGCGCGGACGGCCAGGGCGGCGGCGCGCAGCGGGGCGCGCAGCGGGTGCACCCGGTCCACGACCAGTGCCGGCGCCACGGCGCCGAGCAGGGCGAACCCGACGATCCACAGCGGTCCGAACAGCGCGACCCCGCACATCAGCACGCCGACGAGGACGGCGAGCAGCGCGGTGGCGCCCCAGCGCGCGCCGGCCGGGCGGAGCAGTTCCCGGGGGCCCGCCGCGCGGCCGAACAGCGCGGCCCCGGCGGCCCGGGCGGCCGGGTTGCCGAGCAGCAGGACGATCACCGCCTCGGTCGCCGCGCCCACCGCCAGCAGCAGCCAGTACGCGCCGAACCGCCCGAACTCCGGCAGCCAGGCGGGTGGCGCCGTGCCGGCGGCGAGCCGCAGCGGGTGCAGCAGGAGCTGCTCGGCCACGGCCAGCACGAGGGCGACCGGCACCAGCACCCGGGCCTGCCCGCGCAGCAGCAGGACCGCGGAGTCCAGCAGCTCGCCGACCGTGAGGGGGCGGCGCGGGAGCACGGCGGTCGGGCCGGCGTCGGGCACGCGTACTCCTGGGGAGGGACGGCGGTGGCGCGTGACGGCGCACGCGGGGATCATGGTGACACGCCCGTTCCGATCGGGTGGACCCGCACGTCGGGGCGGCGACGCCGGGCACCTGCTGCTGGGCGGCGACGTCCCACGGCAGTACCGTGCCGGGTGACGGGGATCCCACCGAACTGAAGGGGATGGAAACATTAACCCCATGAGAGCCCGGGTACTGGTGGTCGACGACGACCCCGCGCTCGCCGAGATGCTCGGCATCGTCCTGCGCAGCGAGGGGTTCCTGCCCTCGTTCGTCGCGGACGGGGAGCGGGCACTGGCCGCGTTCCGCGAGAACCGCCCCGACATCGTCCTGCTCGATCTCATGCTCCCCGGCATGAGCGGCATCGACGTGGCGCGGTCGATCCGGGCCGAGTCGGGCGTGCCGATCGTCATGCTGACCGCCAAGAGCGACACCGTCGACGTGGTGCTCGGCCTGGAGTCCGGGGCCGACGACTACGTGGTCAAGCCGTTCAAGCCCAAGGAACTGGTCGCCCGGATGCGGGCGCGGCTGCGCCGGGGCGAGGACGTCGCCCCGGAGATGCTGACCATCGGGCCGCCCGGCAACCAGATCACCATCGACGTGCCGGCGCACACCGTCAGCCGCAACGGCGAGGAGGTGAAGCTGACGCCGCTGGAGTTCGACCTGCTGGTCGCGCTCGCCCGCAAGCCGCGCCAGGTCTTCACCCGGGAGGTGCTGCTGGAGCAGGTCTGGGGCTACCGGCACGCGGCCGACACCCGGCTGGTCAACGTGCACGTGCAGCGGCTGCGGGCCAAGATCGAACCGGATCCGGAGCGGCCGGAAATCATCCTCACCGTGCGGGGCGTGGGCTACAAGGCAGGCACCGGATAGCCTGGTCACACTGTGGCCACCTCCCCGATTCCGGACCTCCCGACGGCAGCTCCGCGCCGGCGTGTCGCCGCGCGCGAGCTGTGGCGTGGCGTGAGCGGCCGGGCCGCGCGCCTGCTCGCCGGGTTGCACCAGAGCTGGCGGCGCTCGCTCCAGCTGCGGGTGGTGACCATCACACTGGTCGCGTCCAGCCTGCTGGTGGGCGGTTTCGCCTACCTGATCGCCGACAAGATCACCGGCATCCTCGTGGAGAACGTCGAGACCGACGTGCGGCTACGGCTGGGCAGCGGCGCGGACTACGCGGCGAAGCAGTTCGGCCTCTACAACCAGCCGCAGGAGGGTCAGCTCCAGGAGACCATCGACGGCACGGTCAACTACCTGGCCGGCGGTGACCCGCAGCAGACCACCGGCGTGATCGTGGCGCTCACCGCCGACAACCACACCGGGGCCATCCAGCCCCGGTCCTCGCCCGCGGTGAACGTCCGCCCGCTGATCAGCCCGGAGCTGCGCGAGACCGTCGCCGGCGGCAAGGTCGCCAGCCAGATCCGCACCGGCCGACTGGGCGAGGAGCGCACGAAATACCTGGTCTACGGCTCGCCGGTGCCCACCCGGTTCGGTCAGGTGGAGCTCTACTACCTCGTGCCGCTGGTCCGGCAGGACGCCACGGCCGCCGACGTACGGGGCACCGTGGCCGCCACCGGAGCGGCCCTGGTGCTCCTGCTGGCCCTGCTCGCCGGCCTGGTCACCCGGCTGGTGGTGACCCCGGTGCGGGTGGCCGCCCGCACGGCCCAGCGGCTCTCCGCCGGCCTGCTCGACCAGCGGATGGTGGTCAACGGCGAGGACGACCTCGCCCTGCTCGCCGCGTCGTTCAACCAGATGGCGACCAACCTGCAACGGCAGATCCTGCGGCTGGAGGAGATGTCCCGGCTGCAACGCCGCTTCACCTCCGACGTCTCGCACGAGCTGCGTACGCCACTGACCACGGTCCGGATGGCCGCCGACCTGATCTTCGCCGAGCGGGACGAGTTCGACCCGGCGGTGGCCCGCAGCGCCGAGCTGCTCCAGGCCGAGCTGGACCGGTTCGAGGAGCTGCTCACCGACCTGCTGGAGATCAGCCGCTTCGACGCCGGCTTCGCCATGCTGGACTCCGAGCCGACCGACCTGGTGCCGGTCGTGCACCGGGTGGCCGACCGCCTGGCCGGTCTCGCCGAGCGGGTCGGGGTGGCCATCGAGCTGGACGTTCCCGGCACCCCGGTGATCGCCGAGGTCGACCCCCGGCGGGTGGAGCGGGTGCTGCGCAACCTGGTCGGCAACGCCGTCGAGCACGGCGAGGCCAAGCCGGTGCTGATCACGCTCGGGGTGGACGACACGGCGGTGGCGATCACCGTCCGCGACCACGGGGTGGGGCTCAAGCCGGGCGAGGAGAAGCTGGTGTTCAACCGCTTCTGGCGGGCCGACCCGTCCCGGGCCCGGCAGACCGGCGGCACCGGGCTCGGCCTGTCGATCAGCCTGGAGGACGCCCGGCTGCACGGCGGCTGGCTGGAGGCGTGGGGGGCGCCCGGGCAGGGCGCCCAGTTCCGGCTCACTCTGCCGTCGCGGGCCGGCGACCGGCTGACGACCTCGCCGTTGCGGCTGGTCCCGGCCGACGCCGCGCTGCCCTTCGGCGGACCCCGGGCGGGCGGGCTGCTGGCCATCGGTCCCGGCACCGGGGGCGCGCTCACGATCGGCCCCGGCGGCGACGGCGCCCTGGCCGTCGGCCCGCGCCGGGCGGGCAACGGGGGGCACGCGGAGGTGGGGTCGTGAGGCGTCGGCTGCTCGCCGGCCTGCTCGGCGGCGCGCTGCTGCTGGGCGGTGTGACCGGCTGCGGCATTCCGGAGAACACCGAGGTCCGGGTGGACGGCCCGGGACCGGCGGCGGAGGGCGGTTCGACCAGCGGCAGCCGGGGCGAGCCCCCGAGCCGGAGCGCGGCCGGCACCGACGCCGAGCAGTTCGTCCAGAACTTCCTCTCCGCCGCGGCCGGCGAACCGGACGGGGCGTACCAGCGGGTCCGGCAGTTCATCGTGCCGGCGGACCGCGACCGCCTCCAGATCAAGCAGGGCAGCGAGGTCGCGCTGGCCGTCGTCCGGCTCACCGAGGAGCCGGTACCCGTCTACGCTCCGGACCGGACCGAGGTCACCCTCAAGGTGCAGCAGGTCGGGCAGCTGCGCACGGACGGCACGTTGGCCCCGCCGGAGACGAGCACCACGACCTACACCTTCGAGCTGCGCAGCCAGGCCGGGCAGGACGGCCTGACGGACGGCGGGCTGTACGTGGCGAACCCGCCGACCGCGCTGCTGCTCAGCGTCGAGGCGCTGGAGACGTACTACCAGAGCCGGACCATCTACTTCTGGAACAACGACCGCACCCGCCTCGTCCCCGACCAGCGCTACCTGCCCCTCGCCGTGCCGGACGAGCGGCGGGTGAGCGAGGTGGTCAAGTGGCTGACCGCCGGCCCCTCCGCCTGGCTCGGCACGGCCGTCAGCAGGCTGCCGGACGGCACCCGGCTGATCAACAACGCCACCCGGACGGACGGCCGCTGGGAGGTCGACCTGGAGATGCCGGAGAACAAGGCCCGGCTGGAGCAGCTCGGCACGCAGCTCGCCTGGTCGCTGCCGGACTTCGACGGGCCGCTCGACATCAAGATCCGCAACCAGTCCCAGGAGTTCATCCCCGACCTGGAGCGGCGCCGCCTGGACCGCCCGGTGCACCAGCTCCCGGATAGCTTCCAGCGGTTCTGCGTCTACGAGGGGGCCGTCCACCCGCTGGCCTACGCCGGCGAGCCCAGCGGCCCGGTGCCCGTGGACGCCAAGGCCAACCGGAACGTCGTGTCCGCCGGGCTCAGCCGCGCCGACAACCAGGTCCTGGCGGCGCTGGTGGTCACCGACGCGGGCCGGCAGTGGCTCTCCGTCGGCACCGGCACCGACCCGGTGGCCGTGTTCAGCCGCAGCGCCAAGGGCTACGCCGCCATGAGCCGGCCCGTCTGGCTGCGCTCGACGTACCGGGGGCAGCCGGCCGGGCTGGTGGTCGCCGACGGAAGCCTGTACCGCTTCGACGCCCAGGCGCAGCTCACCGCCGTGTCGCTGGGCGTACCCGGCCCGGTGACGGCGGTGGCGGCCTCGCTGGACGGCCACCGGATCGCCGCCATCGCCGGGGGCGCGCTCTACGTCGCCGCCCTCAGCCCCGACGGTGCGGGGGTCACGCCCGGCCCGGCCCGTCGGCTGCCCACCCGGCTGACCAGCCTGTCGGCCGTCGACTGGTACGGCGAGAACGCCCTGGTCCTCGCCGGCGCGGTCGGCCGCCCGGCGGTCTACGAGGTCAGCGTGGACGGCGCCCGGGAGAGCCGGCTGGAGGACAAGATCGGCGCCCGCGTGACGCACCTGGCCGCGTACCCGGCGAACGCCGTGGGGCGCGTCGGCGCCGCGATGTACGAGGCGAATGGGGTGGCGTACCGCAGCGGCCCGTTCGAGCGGATTCCGCCCGAGCAGGTGCAGGAGGTCGCGCCGTCGGCCGGGGCGCGCGCCGGCAACCCGACCGCCCCCTTCTTCCTCTACTGATCTCCGTGCGGGATCTCGGCGGGCTCTGGGCGGACCTCACCGACCTGGTGCTGCCCGTGGAGTGCGCCGGCTGCCGCGAGCGCCGACCGGGGCTGCGGCACGGCGTCTGCCCGGAGTGCGTGGCGGCGCTCGGCGCGCTGCGCCCCCGGGCCGTACGCCCCACTCCCGTCCCGCCCGACCTGCCGCCCTGCGTCGCCCTCGGCCCGTACGCGGGCCCGCTGCGGGAGGCACTGCTGGCGTACAAGGACCACGGCCGGCACGGGCTGGCCCGGCCGCTGGGGTCGCTGCTCGCCGAGGTCGTGGCGGCGGCGGTCGGCGGGGTCCGCCCGGTGACGCTGGTGCCGGTGCCGGACACCGCGGCGGCGGCCCGCGCCCGGTACGGCGACCACCTCGGCCGGCTGACCCGGCACTGCGCGGACCGGCTGCGCCGGGCGGGCTGGCCGGTGCGGGTGCGGCGACCGCTGCGGGCCCTGCCCCGCCCGGACTCGGTGACGCTGGACAGCGCGGGTCGGGCGGCGGCGGCCGAGGCGGCCTTCCGGGTGCGCCCGCGGGTCCCGTCCGCGCCCGACGGGGCGGCGGTGGTGGTGCTCGACGACATCCTGACCACCGGGGCCACCCTCGCCGCGGTGGGGCGGGAGCTGACCGCGAGCGGGCTGTCACCGACGGTCGCCGCGGTGCTCGCCGCGACCGAGAGACGCCGCAAGTTGTGACGGTGCGTGTTTCCGTTTCACCCGTTGGTGTATGAGCTGTGAAAAGTTGTTGGCCGTGGTGGCGACCGGGGGTGACTGTCGGGCGAACAGGAGTTAGCGTTTTCGTGTCGGGGGTAGGAGGTCTTTCCACCCGCCCCCGGCGGTGAAAGGAGGCGTAGCCGCACTGACCGGTCGACGCCGAGTGGGACCTCCCCCAGGGGCGCGCGACCGGATGCCGGAACGAACGACCGTCCGAACTAGGGAGGTCACATGGACATCGTGGTCAAGGGCCGTAACGTCGAAGTGCCGGATCACTACCGGGTGCACGTGGCGGAGAAACTCGCGAAGATCGAACGCTACGACCACAAACTTATTCGTGTCGATGTAGAGCTGTTTCACGAGCGTAATCCACGCCAGGCGGACCACTGCCAGCGCGTCGAGATCACCTGCGTTTCCCGTGGCCCGGTGATCCGGGCGGAGGCCTGCACGAACGACTTCTACAGCGCGCTCGACGCGGCCATCGCCAAGCTGGACACCCGGTTGCGCCGGGCGGCCGACCGCCGCCGCGTCCACCGGGGACGGCACGCGCCGCTCTCCGTCGCCGCGGCCACCGCCAACCTGCCGGTAGCCGGCCTCGACGCGCCGCTGGGCGCGTCCCCCGACGGCGCCGGGACGGCCACCGCCGTCGCCGAACGGGTCGAGGAGGAGGAACGCGACCAGCCCTGGCACATCGCGCGGGAGAAGGTGCACCCCGCCGAGCCGATGACCGTCGACGACGCCCTGTTCCAGATGGAACTCGTCGGCCACGACTTCTACCTGTTCCAGGACAAGGAGTCCGGCCGCCCGAGCGTCGTCTACCGGCGGCACGCCTACGACTACGGAATCATCTCCCTCGCCGTCTGACCCTCCGGCGCCGTGGTGGCGGCCCACCCCGCCACCACGGCCCGCCGGGGGCGGGCAAGATCGCCGGGCACCCGGGGCCGACACCGCCCCCGGAGCGCCGGATCCGGGCGGGCGGGTCAGCGGAGTTCGTCGGGGAGCAGCCCGAAGACCAGGTCGTCGAGGCGGGCGCCGGCGAGCCCCGGCAGCCGCCCGCGCAGCAGGCCCTCCCGGCGGAATCCGACCCGCTCCAGCACCCCGTGCGAGGCAGTGTTGTCGGGCACGGTGCCGGCGACCAGCCGGGCGATGCCGGCCGGGCCGAACGCCCAGCCGGCCAGGAGCCGCACCGCCCTGGTGGCCAGCCCGCGTCCCCGCTGGTCGGGCAGGAGCGCGTAGCCGATCGAACCCTCGCCGGCCGCCGGGTCGGAGAGGCTGAGCCCGCAACTGCCCGCCGGCTCGCCGGTGACCGCGTCGACGATCAGCAGGCGGGCGGTGGCGCCGGTGAGCCACGCGCTCTCGGCCAGCAGGCAACGCCGCTCGATGGCCGCCCGGGTCGGGGGCACCGGCGGGGCCTGGTTCGCCACCACCTCCGGCCGGGTGTGCAGGCGGTACATCACGTCGACGTCGTCCGGGCCGAGCCGGCGCAGGGTCACCACGCCGTCGGTGAGCCGGCCGTCGGGCAGGTCCGGCAGGAGCCGGGGGGCGGGACCGGGCGGGTCGTCGGCGAGCCGCACCCATGCGAGCAGGTCCGTCCGGCCGCCGCCGCGCAGCTGGCCGGCCGCCCGGCGTACCCCCTCGTGGCTGAAGCCGGCGGCGAGCGCCACCCGCTGGCTGGCCGGGTTCTCGGCGTGGGTCATCAGCTCCAGCCGGTCGACGCCGTGCCGGAGCGCGGAGTCGGCCAGGGCCCGCGTCGCGGCGGTCGCGATCCCGCGCCGCCGCGCCCACGGCGCCACCCAGTAGCCCACCTCCGCCTGTCGGCGCGGCGCCACGACCTGGCCGATGCCCGCGCCGCCGACCAGCCGGTCGGTGGTCCGGTCGGCGATGGCGTACGCGGCCCCGCCGGTGGCCCAGGCCGCCGGGGCGCCCTCGGCGATCCACCAGCGGGCGTCTGCCTCCGTGTACGGCTGCGGCATGCCGGGGTTGAAGCGCAGGTTGACCGGGTCGCCGCAGCCGGCGGTCAGGTCGGCGGCGTCGGCGGGGCGGAACTGCCGCAGCCGCACCCCGTCGGCCTCGATCACCTCGGGCGTCACGTCAGGTCCCCGGCGAGCAGCGCGCCGACCCAGACGTCCACCCGCTCGCCGCGGTGGGTGAGCCCGCTCCGGGCGATGCCCTCGACCGTGAAGCCGGCCTTCTCCGCGACCCGGCGGGAGGCGGTGTTGCCGACGTTGGCCCGCCACTCGATCCGGGCCAGGCCCAGGGTGGTGAAGCCCCAGGCGCTCAGGGCGGTCAGCGCGGCCGGCAGGTAGCCCCGGCCCCGGGCCGCGGGGGCGGCCATGTAGCCGACGTCGGCCAGCAGCGGGTCGGCGGGGGAGAGTCGCAGGTCGATCGTGCCGACGTACCGGTCCTCGGCGTCGGCGACCACGAAGCAGGCGCTGGTGCCGCCGGCCCAGGTGCCCCGGCCGAACTCCAGGTACGACTCGGCGTCCGCCCGCTCGTACGGGTCGGGCACGCTGGTCCAGCGGAGGGTCTCCCGGTCCCGGCAGGTGTCGACGATCGCGTCCAGGTCGCGTTCCTCCATCGGGCGCAGCCGCAGCTCGGTGGCGCCGGCGGTGGCGAAGAGGACGGGCTGGGACCCGCCGAAGACGGCGGCGCGGCGGGCCTCCAGGGTGCCCGGCCCGGCCGGACCGGTCTCCCCGGGGGCGGGCACCTCGCCGGGGAGCAGGGAGCCGATCCAGCCCTCCGTACCGCCGCCGGGGGCGGGGTCGGCGAGCCGCAGCCGGCCCTCGACGCGGAAGCCCGCCCGGAGCGCGACCAGGCGGGAGGCGTGGTTGCCCACCTCGGCCTGCCAGATCAGCCGGCGCAGCGCCAGCGAGTCGAAGGCCCAGCGGGCGACGGCCCGGGCGGCCCGGACGCTGACGCCCGCGCCCCGGGCCCAGGGCGCGGTCCAGTAGCCGATCTCGCCGGAGCGCAGGCCGGCGTCGATCGAGACCAGCCCGCAGGAGCCGAGCAGCTCGCCGGTGGCGGCGTCGCAGACCGCGAACGGCGCCCCGGTGCCCGCCGCCCAGTCCGCCGGGGTCACCTCGGTGACGAACCCGAGGGCGTGTTCGGCCCGGTACGGGCGCGGTACGGTGGTCCAGCGCTGGATGTCCGGGTCCTGGCACGCCCGGTGCACCGCGTCGGCGTCGGTCGCCCGCCAGGGTCGCAGCAACAGGCCGTCCTCGGTGATCTCCACAGGTTCCACCCGAGCCATCGTGCCGGACCGTTCGCGGACGGCGTAACCGGATTTCGGCGGGCCGGCGCGAGTCGAGCGTGTTATGTCGGTTTCGCCGGCTCGGAGGGCCGCCACCAGTGACCATCGCGCCGATGAAGCGCCTACGATGGTTCGAGACTGTCTAGGGGAGCGTTGATCCGTGTCGATTCTGGAAAAGGTCCTCCGCGCGGGCGAGGGCCGTATGGTGCGCCGGCTCAAGGCCATCGCCGCCGCCGTCAACTCGATCGAGGACGACTACGTCAACCTCACCGACGACGAGCTGCGCGGCATGACCGACCAGTTCAAGGAGCGGCTCGCCGAGGGCGAGACCCTCGACGACCTGCTGCCGGAGGCGTTCGCGGTGTGCCGTGAGGCGGCCGCCCGGGTGCTCGGCCAGCGGCCCTACGACGTCCAGGTGATGGGCGGCGCGGCGCTGCACTTCGGCAACATCGCCGAGATGAAGACCGGTGAGGGCAAGACCCTGACCTCGGTCATGCCGGTCTATCTGAACGCGCTCTCCGGCAAGGGCGTGCACGTCATCACGGTCAACGACTACCTGGCCCAGCGTGACGCCGCCTGGATGGGGCGCGTGCACGAGTTCCTCGGCCTCACCGTCGGCGTGGTGCTGCCCAACCGGCCGGCCACCGAGCACCGGGCCGCCTACGAGTGCGACATCACCTACGGCACCAACAACGAGTTCGGCTTCGACTACCTGCGCGACAACATGGCGTGGTCGAAGGAGGAGCTGGTCCAGCGCGGCCACAACTTCGCGGTGGTCGACGAGGTCGACTCGATCCTGATCGACGAGGCCCGCACCCCGCTGATCATCTCCGGCCCGGCCGAGCACTCCGCCCGCTGGTACGGCGAGTTCGCGGGCGTCGTGGCCCGGCTCCAGCCCGGCAAGGACGGCGAGGGCGACTACGAGGTCGACCACTCCAAGCGCACCATCGCGGTCACCGAGCGCGGCGTGGCCAAGGTCGAGGACCGGCTGGGCATCGACAACCTCTACGAGTCGGTCAACACCCCGCTGGTGGGCTACCTCAACAACGCCATCAAGGCCAAGGAGCTCTACAAGCGCGACAAGGACTACATCGTCAGCGACGGCGAGGTCCTGATCGTCGACGAGTTCACCGGGCGCATCCTGCACGGCCGCCGCTACAACGAGGGCATGCACCAGGCGATCGAGGCCAAGGAGGGGGTGGAGATCAAGCAGGAGAACCAGACCCTGGCCACCATCACCCTCCAGAACTACTTCCGCCTCTACGAGAAGCTCTCCGGCATGACCGGTACCGCCCAGACCGAGGCGGGCGAGTTCAACAAGGTCTACAAGGTCGGCGTGGTGACGATCCCGACCCACCGGCCGATGGTCCGGCAGGACCGGCCGGACGTGATCTACAAGACCGAGAAGGCCAAGTTCAACGCCGTGGTGGAGGACATCGCCGAGCGGCACGCGATGGGGCAGCCGGTGCTCGTCGGCACCGTCTCGGTGGAGAATTCCGAGATCATCTCCCAGCTGCTGCGCCGGCGCGGCATCCCGCACTCCGTGCTGAACGCCAAGTTCCACGCCCGCGAGGCCGAGATCGTCGCGCAGGCGGGCCGCAAGGGCGCCGTCACCGTCGCCACCAACATGGCCGGCCGCGGCACCGACATCCTGCTCGGCGGCAACCCCGAGTTCCTCGCCGCCAACGAGCTGCGCCAGCGCGGCCTCGACCCGGTCGAGCAGGAGGAGGAGTACGCCAAGGCGATGGAGGAGGTCCTGCCCCAGTGGAAGCATGCCTGCGACGCCGAGGCGGAGGAGGTCGCCGCCGCCGGTGGCCTCTACGTGCTGGGCACCGAGCGGCACGAGTCCCGCCGCATCGACAACCAGCTGCGCGGTCGGTCGGGCCGCCAGGGTGACCCCGGCGAGTCCCGCTTCTACCTCTCGCTCCAGGACGAGCTGATGAAGCGCTTCCGCTCCGGCGCCGTCGAGGCGGTCATGGAGCGTTTCAACATCCCGGAGGACGTGCCCATCGAGTCGAAGATGGTCACCAAGCAGATCAAGAGCGCGCAGGCCCAGATCGAGGGCCAGAACGCCGAGATCCGCAAGAACGTCCTCAAGTACGACGAGGTCATGAACAAGCAGCGCCAGGTGATCTACGCCGAGCGGCTGCGGGTGCTCAACGGCGAGGACCTCTCCGACCAGGTCCGCAACATGATCGACGACGTCGTCGAGGCGTACGTGCGGGGGGCCACCGCCGACGGCTACGGCGAGGACTGGGACCTGGAGCAGCTCTGGGCCAGCCTCAAGCAGCTCTACCCGGTGGGTATCACGATCGAGGAGCTGGAGGAGGAGGCCGGCGGCTCGCGGGCCGGCATCGACGCGGACTTCCTGCTCTCCCGCCTCAAGGAGGACGCGCACGCCGCGTACGACCGGCGCGAGGAGCAGCTCGGCGAGGAGGGCACCCGCCAGCTGGAGCGGATGGTCCTGCTCCAGGTCATCGACCGCAAGTGGCGCGAGCACCTCTACGAGATGGACTACCTCCAGGAGGGCATCAGCCTGCGGGCGTACGCCCAGCGCGACCCGGTGGTGGAATACCAGCGCGAGGGCTTCGACATGTTCGCCACCATGATGGACGGCATCAAGGAGGAGACGGTCGGCTTCCTCTACAACCTCGAGGTCCAGGTCAACGAGCCGGAGCCCGAGGCCGAGGAGGTCCAGCTGCTCGACAAGCCGGTCGAGATCCGGGCGAAGGGCCTGGGCCGGGCCCCGCAGCAGCAGGGCCTGCAGTACTCCGCGCCGACCATCGACGGCGAGGCCGGTGCCGGCGCGGTGGCCGTCGAGCGTGACGAACAGCAGGCTCCCGCGCTGGGTGTCGGTCGTCCGGTCCCGGCCGCCCCGGCCGCGCCGGGCACGACCGCCCCGGCGGCGCCGCAGCGTCCGGCGTCCGGTCTGCGCGGCCCGGGCGTCCCGGCCGGCAACAACCGGCGGGTGGCGCCGGGGCAGGCGGAGGCCGGCAACGGCCCGTCCCGCAACGCGCCGTGCCCGTGCGGGTCCGGCCGGAAGTACAAGCGCTGCCACGGCGCCCCCAACGGCGGCGCGTGACAAGCAGTTGAGCGGGCCCGCGCCCGCCCGAGCAGTGTGGAGCCGCGGTCCCCAGACCGCGGCTCGCCTGCGTTTCAGAGCACCTGGAGGGCCGTGCAGAGCCAGCTGCCCCGGCGGTGCTCCAGGCGTAGCGCCATCGCCCAGGTGCGCCCGCCCGTGCTGGCGAGCACCGCGGCCACCTCGACGGCGGCGGCGCGCGGCTCGCAGACCCGCAGCCGGAGCAGGCGTACGGCCGGTCGGGTCGACCGGCGGCGGACCGGACCGGAGCGGGCGGTGGCGCGGGCCAGCTCGGGCAGCAGTCCGGCCGCCCGCGCCGGGTCGAGCAGCGGCCTGAGCTGCCCGGGCGGGCGGTAGCCGTTGAGCACCTCCAGGCAGGTGCGGAGGAAGCGGTGCGCGGCCCGGGTCGCCTCGGGGGTGGCGGTCACCAGCGCGTCCAGTGGCAGCGGGGCGGCGGGTTGACGACCGGGGCCGCTCGGCACCGGCCGCTGCCGTCGGCCGGGTGGCCGGTCGGCCCCGCGCCGGGACGGCTCGAACAGGTCGAGGACGAGCTGGGCGTGGCCCGCAGCCGGCCAGTGGGCGGTGTCGTCGTCGGTGAACGGCGGCTCGAACGACGGGGCGGGGCGCAGTCGGACGGGAGGTCGCGCCGGCCCGGGGCGGCGGGGGTCGGTCATCCGGATACCTCCCATGATCTTGCGTTTGCTTACGTTTGCTTCCGACAGCGTTCATTCTCGGGCATGGCAGAGCCCACGGTCAATGCCTGTGCGGATCGGTCCGGTTACTCGGGGTCGCGGTCGGCCAGCGGGTTGCTCCGCACCCAGTCGGCCGTCTCGGCGTACTTGCGCTCGATGTACTCCTCCAGCCGGGCGCGTTCCACCCGCCACTGACCACGCCCGCCGATCTTGATCGCGGGCAGTTCGCCGCTGCGCACCATGTGGTAGACCTGCGAGTCCGACACGTTCAGCTCGGTGGCCACGTCGGAGAGCAGCAGGAACCTCGGCTCCACGAAAACCCCCGGGGTTGGCGTCGTTTGGTTCAGTTTGCCACCGACGGCCGACATGGCCCAGCCGCCCCGGACGCGACCTGCGGCGACACGCCCCGGGACACACCGGCGGGACGCTTCCACCGGGAAGGTGCGCGGTGTATGACGGTCACGGCATAGGGCATGATCGGCCGGGACCGGCGGAGGCCGGCGCAGGACCTGAGCGGGGGAGACTACCGGTGACCGAGGAGCTTGTCCGGGTGTACGTGCCGGCGACCGTCCCGATGCTGACCCTCCTGCGCGGCGCGGGCCTGCCGGTGGCCGCCGCGCACGCGGTGACCCCCACCCTGCGGGAGTGGTACGCCGATGGCGACGAGGAGGAGCTGGAGTACGTCGCCTTCACCCGGGCCGCCCAGGACGCGTTGCAGCTGCTCCGGGCCGACCCCGACGCGCCCCGCCGCCGGGTCGTCGTCTCGGTCGACCTGCCCGCCTCGGCAGTGGGCCGGGGCGACGGGGAGCTGGGCTCCAGCGCGGTCGAGCTGGGCGCCCCCGTGCCGGTCGGCGCCGTCGCGGCCGTCCACGTGGACGGGGCCGACGCGGTCGACGACGTGTCCGCCGCGGCGGAGGTGGTCACCGAGGCCCTGGCCGGCGACGAGGACGCGCAGTTCACGGTCGACGGCGCCGAGGACCACGAGCTGGAGTGGTACGACGTCACCGAGTTGGACCTGCTGCTCCGCGCGACCTCCTGACCGGCGCGCGCCACCTGCGGTGCCCGCCGACGGGGTGTCGACCGACGCCGGCGGCACCGGCGGGTGACGCCCGGCGCCGGCGGCGCGGGCGGGCGCCGGGGTCAGCGGGTGGGGGCGGCCTCGGCCGGCTCGTCGTCGTCGGCGTGGGCCGGCCCCAGGGTGCGGCCGAAGGCGATCATCGCGGTCAGGGCACCGACGAAGAGCACCCAGATGGCGTTGTCGATCCGGGAGGTGCCCAGCGAGGTCTGGGCCACCGCGTCCGCCTCGCTCAGCGCGCCGGCCAGGTCGAGCAGGGACCGCCCGCCGACCCGGATGATCACCTCGGCGACGATCAGGAGCAGGCCGGGGCCGGCGCCGGCCAGCAGGTAGGCGGGCCAGCGGGGCGCGGGCGCCGCCGCGTCGTGCCGGGCGGCCCGGCGGCGGGCGAGGGTCAGGTATCCGAAGGCCAGCAGCCCGGCCAGCAGGCCGGCGAGCAGCGACTCGGTGCGGGACACCCACTTGGCGGCGCTGAGCAGCGACTCCTGGGTGTCGCCGCCACCGAACAGGTCGAAGAGCGGGTCGCGGGCCCGGCTGAACGCCACCACGAAGATCAGCGTGCCGAGGGCGGCCGCCACCACGGCCCCGACCACGGACCCGCTCCGGGCGCCGGCGATGGCCCCGCCGACGGTCGCGGCGGCGGCGGTGGTCGCGGCGATCACGTTGGTGGTCGCGTTGTCGGCGTACGTCAGGTTGATCGCGAACGCGGCGGCGAGCCCGACGAGCAGGCCGGTGCCGATCGCCGCCACGAAGCGCAGGGTGACCCGGTCGCTGCCCCGGCGGGCGAGCAGGTCGACGCCGAAGAGAGCGAAGCCGGCGCCGGCGACCAGCGCGGCCGAGATCACCCCCGGCAGGGCGAACGCGGAGAGGCTGATGGCGGTGAGCCCGGCGGCAGCGAAGCTGATCACCTCGCGGGTCGACCAGAGCATCGCGGCCAGCCACCCGAGCGACAGGAGCGCGAGCAGCGGCGCACCGGGCGCGAGCGCCGGCACCGTCCCGTCGGCCGGGCGCCCGGTCCCGGCACCGGTGCCGTCCGTCGCGTCCGCCGGCGCGGTGGCGCTGTCGCCGGCGGGGTCCGACCCCGCGGCTGCGGAGCTGCCGGGCTGCTTGGTCATCGTCTTCCCTCCGACGGACGCCCGGCCCCGGTGGGCCGGCAGTTCACCGGCCACCCAGCGTACGCGTCCACCACCCCCACCACCCGTGGCCCGCCCCGCGCAGGGTGGGAAGGCCGAGGGACCGGGGCGTGGAAGAATCGGGGAGAGGTCCCGCTGCCGTGACCGGTCAACCCGGCGCGGCGTCGGCGCCGGTCACCCGGCCGGTGCCCGCGGGTCCGGTTTCGCCACCGCTGTCGAGATCGCCAGGAGCCTTGATGGACGCCGTGTTCTCCGTACCTGAGCCGCGCAACGAGCCGGTGCGCAACTACGAGCCGGGCAGCACCGACCGGGAACGGCTCCAGCGGAGGCTGACCGAGCTGGCCGCCGAGCGGATCGAGCTGCCGATGACCATCGCCGGTGAGCAGCGGATGGCCGGCGGCGAGTCGATCGACGTCGTGCAGCCGCACAAGCACGCGCACGTGCTCGGCGTCACCGCGCACGCCACCCACGACGACGCCCGCGCCGCCGTGAAGGCCGCCAAGGACGCCGCCCCGATGTGGCGGGCCCTGCCGTTCGAGGAGCGGGCCGCGATCTTCCTGCGCGCCGCCGAGCTGCTCGCCGGCCCGTGGCGGGACACGCTGAACGCGGCCACCATGCTCGGCCAGTCGAAGACCGTGATCCAGGCCGAGATCGACGCGGCCTGCGAGTTCATCGACTTCCTCCGGTTCAACGTGCACTTCGCACGGGAACTGCTCGAGGCGCAGCCGATGTCGTCGCCGGGGGTGTGGAACCGCTTCGACCACCGCCCGCTGGAGGGCTTCGTCTACGCGGTCACCCCGTTCAACTTCACGGCCATCGCCGGCAACCTGCCCTCGGCGCCGGCCCTGCTGGGCAACACCGTGGTCTGGAAGCCGGGCCCGACCCAGCAGTTCGCCGCGCACTTCACCATGCGGCTGTTCGAGGCGGCCGGCCTGCCCCCCGGCGTGATCAACATGGTCACCGGGCGCGGCGAGGAGGTCTCCGACGTCGTCCTCGCCGACCCGGACCTGGCCGGCATCCACTTCACCGGCTCCACCAAGGTCTTCCAGCACCTGTGGCGGACCGTCGGCGAGAACATCTCCCGCTACCGGGGCTACCCGCGGCTGGTCGGCGAGACCGGCGGCAAGGATTTCGTCGTCGCGCACCCCAGCGCCGACGTCGACGCCCTGCACACCGCCCTGATCCGCGGCGCCTTCGAGTACCAGGGCCAGAAGTGCTCGGCGGCGTCCCGGGCGTACGTCCCGCGGTCGCTGTGGGAGGGCGGGCTGCGCGACCGGCTGGCCGCCACCGCGGAGTCCCTCACCTACGGCGACGTCACCGACTTCGGCAACTTCGGTGGCGCGGTGATCGACGCCAAGGCGTTCGAACGGCACACGGCCGCGCTGGAGCTGATCTCCGGCGACGACGCCTGCCGGGTCCTCGCCGGCGGCACCGCCGACGACTCCGTCGGCTGGTTCGTCCGGCCGACGCTCTTCGAGTGCACCGACGCGGCGCACGAGACGTTCACCACCGAGTACTTCGGGCCGGTCCTCGGGGTGCACGTCTTCGACGACGGCCGCTTCGACGAGGTGGTCGGCCAGGCCGAGTCGATCGCGCCGTACGCCCTGACCGGGTCGATCTTCGCGACGGACCGCCGGGTGGTCGACGCGGTCGCCGAGAAGATGCGGTACGCCGCCGGCAACTTCTACATCAACGACAAGCCGACCGGCGCGGTGGTCGGGCAGCAGCCCTTCGGCGGCGCCCGGGCCAGCGGCACCAACGACAAGGCCGGCTCCTGGCACAACCTCGTCCGGTGGATGTCGCCCCGGACGATCAAGGAGACCTTCGTCGCGCCGACCGACCACACGTATCCCCACATGGGCTGAGGTGTGGCGCAGGGGCCTTCTCCCGACGTAGGGGAGAGGGCCCCTGCGCGCCCGCACCGCGGGAGGCGGGGGCGGCAGGGCGGCGGTACGGTGGCCGCTGTGACCCACCCCACCCCCGCGCAGGATCCCCACTTCGGCGAGCAGGGTGGCCTGCTCACCTACACGGACTATCTCCGGCTGGCCGACCTGCTGGCCGCCCAGGTGCCGGAGTCCGACCCGGCCTCCCACGACGAGCTGCTCTTCATCACCATCCACCAGGTCTACGAGCTGTGGTTCAAGCTGCTGCTCGCGGAGCTGACCGACGCCCGGGACCGGCTGCTGGCCGGCGAGACCTACCTGCCCCGGGTGCGGCTGGAGCGCTGCCACGTGGTGGAACGGGTCCTGATCGGTCAGGTCGACGTGATCGACACGATGACCCCGCAGGACTTCCTGGCCTTCCGCACCAAGCTCGCCCCGGCCTCGGGCTTCCAGTCCGCCCAGTTCCGGGAGATCGAGTTCCTCTCCGGCCTGAAGGACCCCGACTACCTGCGCCGCTTCCGGGGGCTGCCCGACGTGGAGCGGGAGCGGTTGGAGCGGCGGCTGGCCGAGCCGAGCCTCTGGGACGGCTTCCTGGCCGTGCTCGGCCGGGCCGGCTTCGACGTCGCCGAGGAGGAGTCGCGCTTCGCCGCGTACGCCACGATCGCCGGGGACCGGGAGCGGTTCGGGCCCCTGTGGGACCTCGCGGAGGCGCTGGTCGCCCACGACCAGGCGTTCTCGCTGTGGCGGGCCCGGCACGTGCTGATGGCCGAGCGGCAGATCGGCACGAAGCCCGGCACCGGGGGCTCGGCCGGTGGGGCGTACCTGCGCTCCCGCGTGGAGACCCGCTTCTACCCGGAACTGTGGGAGCTGCGTAGCCGACTGTGACCGTCGCGCGCCTCCCCGGCGGACTGTCTCGCGCCGACAGTGCACATAGGAACCCGACCGGGTGGCGAAAATGCCAAATCCTGGACGCCGCGTCGGCAAAGTGGCAGCGTGAGGGGCATGGCGGATTCCGGAGTCAACCCCACGGCGGCGGCCCTGCTCGGGCTGCTCCACGAGGGCCCCATGACAGGTGGCCAGTTGATGGCCGCCGCCGAGCGCCGACTGGCGCCGTACTGGTCGATGACGCGTAGTCAGGTCTACCGGGAGTTGCCGGTGCTGGCCGAGCGGGGCCTGGTCCGGATGGGCAAGCCCGGCCCGCGCTCGAGCCAGCCGTACGCGATCACGGCGGCGGGAAAACGGACATTTTCCCGCTGGCTGGCCGAGGAGCCGGGGCGGGACACCATCCGCAACCCGATCGCCCTGCGGATCGCCTTTGGCGAGCTGCACTCGGCCAGCCAGCTCAAGAACCTCCAGGCCGCGGCCAACGACTACCACACCGAGGCCCTGGCCAAGGTCCGGGAGCAGGTCAAGAACGCCAAGAAGGAGGGCGACGCGTACGACGCCAGCGCGCTGGAGTTCGCCGTCGCCTACCACAAGGCCGCCCTGTCCTGGCTGAAGAGCGCCCCGGTCGGCTGACCGCCGCCGCTCCGCAGACTCGTTTTCTCGCCCGAGCTGCACCTTTCTGGCTCGTGACTGCGGGGCTGACAGGCCCGCTCCTCGCACGAGCTGCACCTTTTTGGCTCGTGACTGCGGGGCTCGCAAGCTCACTCCTCGCACGAGCAGTACCCTTGTCTGTCGTGACCGCTGCCGATTACGCCGAACAGCTCAAGGACCTCGACGCCACCCTGCGCAACATCGAGGCGGTGCTCGACATCGACCGGCTGCGCGCGGACAAGGACCGCCTGGAGCAGGAGGCCTCCGCGCCCGACCTGTGGGACGACCAGGCGAAGGCCCAGCAGGTGACCTCGCAGTTGTCGTACGTCAATGGCGAGATCAGCAAGCTCGGCAGCCTCCGCTCCGGGCTCGACGACGCCAAGGTGCTGCTGGAACTGGCCGAGGCGGAGTCCGACCCGGGGGTGCTCGTCGAGGTCGAGGCGGAGATCGCCTCGCTGGGCAAGGCCATCGAGGAGATGGAGGTCCGCACCCTGCTCTCCGGCGAGTACGACTCCCGGGAGGCGCTGGTCGCCATCCGGGCCGGCGCCGGCGGCGTGGACGCGGCGGACTTCGCCGAGATGCTGCTGCGGATGTACCTGCGCTGGGCGGAGCGGCACGGCTACCCGACGGAGGTCTACGAGACCTCCTACGCCGAGGAGGCGGGCCTGAAGTCCGCAACCTTCACGGTCAAGGTGCCCTACGCGTACGGCACGCTCAGCGTCGAGTCGGGCACCCACCGGCTGGTGCGGATCAGCCCCTTCGACAACCAGGGGCGTCGGCAGACCAGCTTCGCCGGTGTCGAGGTGCTGCCGGTGGTGGAGCAGACCGACAGCATCGAGATCCCCGAGAACGAGATGCGGGTCGACGTCTACCGCTCCTCCGGCCCGGGCGGGCAGAGCGTCAACACCACCGACTCGGCCGTGCGGCTCACGCACATCCCGACCGGCATCGTGGTCACCTGCCAGAACGAGAAGTCCCAGCTGCAGAACAAGGCGTCCGCGCTGCGGGTGCTCCAGGCCCGGCTGCTGGAGCGCAAGCGCCAGGAGGAGCAGGCCAAGCTCCAGGGCCTCAAGACCGACGCCGCCGGCTCGTGGGGTGACCAGATGCGCTCGTACGTCCTGCACCCGTACCAGATGGTGAAGGATCTCCGGACCGAGCAGGAGACGGGCAACCCGACCGCGGTCTTCGACGGCGATCTGGACAAGTTCCTCGAGGCGGGCATCCGGTGGCGCAAGCAGCAGCAGCTCGCCGGCGACACTGCGTGATCAACCGTGGGCGGAGCGCGCCGTCGATCTCTCCGGTACGCCCGAATTGGATGACGCGACTCGCAACGGCGGGGCGTGGGGCTTGGCTCCCCGGTTACACCGCGTAGACTCACGACCCGTGATTCAGCTTGAGCAAGTGACGAAGACGTACCCGAAGGCGTCCCGGCCTTCGCTCGACAACGTGTCCGTCTCGATCGAGAAGGGCGAGTTCGTCTTCTTCATCGGTCCCTCCGGCTCCGGCAAGTCCACCATCATCAAGTTGCTGCTGCACGAGGTCTCGCCCAACAAGGGCCGGGTCGTCGTCAACAGCAAGGACGTCACGTCGATGCGTTCCTGGAAGCGACCCCACTTCCGGCGTTCCATCGGCTGCGTGTTCCAGGACTTCCGGCTGCTGCCGAACCGCACCGCGTACGAGAACGTGGCGTTCGCCCTCGAGGTGATCGGCAAGACCAAGGCGGTCGCCCGCCGGGTCGTGCCGGAGGTTCTGGAGCTGGTCGGGCTCGGTGGCAAGGAGCACCGCTACCCGCACGAGCTCTCCGGTGGTGAGCAGCAGCGGGTCGCCGTCGCCCGGGCGTTCGTGAACCGTCCGCTGATCCTGCTCGCGGACGAGCCGACCGGAAACCTGGACCCGGACACCTCGATCGAGATCATGCGCCTGCTGGACCGGATCAACCGCACCGGCACGACCGTCGTGATGGTCACGCACGACTCCAACATCGTGAACCAGATGCGCCGCCGGGTCATCGAGATCGAGAGTGGCCGCATCGTGCGCGACCAGGCCCGCGGCGTCTACGGCTGAGCCGACGCCACCCCTGCGCAGCCTGACGACGAACACCTCATGCCGGAGACCCGGAGGAAATCCCGATGCGCGTGAAATACGTCCTGTCCGAGGTACTGGTCGGACTGTGGCGCAACGTGACCATGACCATCGCGATGATCATCACGATGGCGGTCTCGCTGACCATGCTCGGCGCCAGCGGTCTCATGTACCGCCAGGTCGACGACATGAAGGACCTCTACTACAAGAACATCGAGGTCTCGATCTTCCTCGACCAGGAGGTGAGCCCCGAGCAGCGTGACGCGTTGGACGCCAAGCTCAAGGGCGACCCGCTGGTCAAGGAGGTCCTCTACGTCAACAAGGACGAGGCGTACAAGCGCTTCCAGGAGATGTTCCAGGACGCTCCCGACCTGCTCAGCGCCGTCAAGGCGGACAGCCTGCCCGAGTCGTTCCGGCTGAAGCTGAACAACCCGGAGCAGTACAAGAACATTTACGACCAGTACAAGGACGCCGAGGGCGTCGACGAGATCGTCGACCAGAGCCGGCTGCTGGACAAGATCTTCGACATCCTCACCTCGATCCAGAACATCGCCCTGGCCGCCGCGATCGTGATGGCCATCGCCGCGCTGCTCCTGGTCGCCAACACGATCCAGGTGGCCGCGTACAGCAAGCGGCGTGAGGTCGCGGTCATGAAACTGGTCGGCGCGTCGAACTGGTTCATCCAGGCACCGTTCGTGCTGGAGGCCGTGGTCGCCGGCCTGATCGGCTCGCTGCTCGGCCTGGTGGCCCTCATCGCGGCCAAGTACCTGCTCTTCGACGGGTCGCTCCAGGCGTTGCAGGGCCTGCTCTCGCCGGTGAGCTGGGGCGACATCCTGTTCATGTTCCCGCTGATGGCCGGCGTCGGTGGCCTGGTCAGCGCGGTCACCGCCTGGGTCACGCTCCGCTTCTACCTGCGGGTCTGACGCCGTACGGCTCGACGGGACCCTTCCGCGCCAGGAATAAACGGCGCGGGAGGGTCCTTGTCGTTCGGGTAGCATGATCCCCGCCCCGCGGCCGGTCACGTCCGGCGGCGGATCACCGGAAAGGGGGGTGGCGCCGATGCCACGGGAAAAGGGACGCAAGGTCGTCGCCTCCAACAAGAAGGCCCGGCACGACTACGCGATCCTCGACACCTACGAGGCGGGCATGGCGTTGACCGGCACGGAGGTCAAGTCGCTGCGGGCCGGGCGCGCGTCGCTGGTCGACGCGTTCGCGCAGGAGCGCAACGGCGAGCTCTACCTGCACGCGATGCACATTCCCGAGTACACGCAGGGCACGTGGACCAACCACGAGCCCCGGCGGACCCGCAAGCTGCTGCTCAAGCGGCTGGAGATCGACCGGCTGATCGGCAAGACCCGCGAGGGCGGCCTGACCATGGTCCCGTTGCAGGTCTACTTCTCCGACGGCTGGGCCAAGGTGGAGATCGCCCTGGCGAAGGGCAAGAAGTCGTACGACAAGCGGCAGGACCTCGCCAAGCGGGACGCGGACCGGGAGATCGCCCGAGTCGCCGGCCGGCGTGGCAAGGGCATGGATGACTGAGTTGTCCGTCCTGTCCGGTTCGGCGCGCCCGCCGGGGGCTCGGGATGAAACCCGTTGCGGCAGGCGTTACGCTTGTCAGTGCCGCCACAAGGGCGGCCCGTCGAGGGGGTGACTGGTTTCGACTTCGTACGCAGCGACAGGGGAAGCGAGCCGAGGAAGCCGACGTCGTCTCGAGAATCGGTCGTCGGAAACCAATAAGCGCCAAGAACAATCGCGCTGACTTCGCTCTCGCCGCCTGAGGCGAGTAGTGAGTCTGTCGGCCTGGGAGCGCCTTCGACCCAGTTAGCCGGCATCAGCTAGAAGGCTGGCCAATCGGACCCGGTCGCGGGGTCCGTGCGGCGAGATCAATCAGCGACTGGGCCCGTCACACCAACTTGCTCGCGTGAGCGGTGGGGCCAAGTAGAGGCATAGCGAGCTGCGCTCGGAGAAGCCCTGACAAACCGGCGAAGGACCCGGGTTCGATTCCCGGCACCTCCACCAACCAGACGATGCGCCCCGGTCCACCGGACCGGGGCGCATCGGCGTCTCCGGGGCCGGTCGTCCCTGGGGCGCCTGGGTCGCACGGGACGGGTGCGACGGATGGGAACGATGAGGTCCGCCCGCCCCTGGACAGGGCGGACGCGTGGGTTCACCATCGCTGTACGCGGTCAGACGCGACGCGGGAGGTGCCCATGGTCACCGGTCCGATCCAGCAGCCGCCCACCCCGCCCGGAGGGCTCCGGCCGCCCGCCGCGCGCCGGCTCCCCGCCACCCCGCCCGGGGACCTGCACCCGCTCGCCCGGGCGCTGGCCGTCGCGCCGGCCGGACCACGCTGGCGGGAACGCTTCCTCGTGGGGCTCGGGCCCGTGCGACGGGGCTTCACGGAGCACGTCCGGGTCACCGAGGGGCCCGCCGGCCTCTACGCCGAGCTGCTCGGCCAGGCGCCCCGCCTGGAACGCGGGGTGCGGCTGCTGGCCCGGGATCACGTCGCCATCACCGCCGCGCTGAGCGCCCTCCAGCAGGCGGCGGAACGGCCGGACGCCTCGCTCGACGAGATCCTCGGCCGGGCCGCCCACCTGCTACGGGCCCTCGCCCGGCACCGGCAACGCGGCGCGGACCTGCTCTGGGAGGCGTACGAGACGGATCTGGGCGGAGAGACCTGACCGGGGGAACCGGCGTGGGCGTGCCGACGTCCAACCCACATGCGCCGTACCGCCGCCCTGCTGGGCCTTCCGCTGTTGATGATCGTCGCCGGGTGCGCGCCGGCCGGCTCCGACCCGGCCGTCGACCCGGTCGACTCCGACCCGCGTCGGGACGCCTTCGTCCAGCGGGCCACCGAGGTGGCCGACGCGTGGCGACCGCTTCCGGCGTGGAAGTCCGGTTACGTGCCGATGCAGGACGCGACGGTGCTCGTCGGCGACCCGGGCTTCACCGAGGAGACCAAGATCGCCTTCCTCGGCGGCTGGTACCGCGACCAGGTCGACCTGCCCGTCGCGAAGCCCGCCGACGGCACCATCCGGTTCCCGGACGGCACGCTGACCGTCCCGCTGGTCAGTGCCGCCACCGCTTACGAACAGCTCGACCAGGGCGACCCGCCGCCGTGCGGCGGCCGCCCCAGGGACTCGGGGCCGAAGCTTCCCGGTGGCGGCCCCACCATCGAACCGGGGCCCGACGGTCCGGTGAGCAGCGCCCCGCAGGCCGCCTGCGTCCCGCTGACGGTCACGGCCGTGAAGCTGGGGACCGCGCCGGTGCGCACCAGCCGGGGCGAGGCGCAGGTGCCGGCGTGGCTGTTCACCGTCGAGGAACTCACCGCGCCGGTGGCCCGGCTCGCCGTGGCGCCGCAGGCCGTGACCGCCCCGCCCGAGCCCGCCCCGCCGGCCAGCCCGGCCCCGGCGGGCCTGGTCGGTGCGCAGGACGTCCAGTCCGTGGACGGCACCGAACTGACCTGGCGGCTCGGGGTGGGCAGTTGCGACACCGGGATCACGCCGCTGGTGCAGGAGCGCGACGACGTCGTGGTGGTGGGCGGCAGCGTGATCACCGCCACCGGCGTGTGCAACGCGATGCTGAAGTTGGAACCGGTCACCGCCACGCTGAAGGCGCCGCTGGGCGACCGGCCGATCCTCGACGTGCTCACCGGCGCGCCGCTGCGGCTCGCGGCGAGCTGACGCGAGCGGGCCGCCCGTTGCCGGCCGGCGGCGGCCGACCGGCATCGGGCGCTCCGGAGCGGAACGGACCGTGGCGCGGTGCAGGGCCCTCCTCGCAGCCGCAGCGCCTCCGGGGCGTGCAGGCGGAGCATGGTGGCGCGGCCCGGGGCCGGGCGGCTCACAGGAGCCGGGGCACCTCGGTGCTGACCGGCACCGGCAGCACCGTCGGGCCGTCCGCGCGCAGCCCGGTGGCCAGGGCGTCGCCGAGTTGCTCCGGGGTCTCCACGACGGTGGCCGCGCAGCCGTAGCCCCGGGCTATCGCGGTGATGTCCAGCCCCGGCAGGTCCAGCCCGGGCACCCCCGGGGTGTCCTTGAATTCGGCGAAGGCCTTCAGGATGGCGTACTGCTGGTTGACCGGCACCACCACGACCAGCGGCAGGCGCAGCCGCGCGGCGGTCCAGAGCGCCTGCACCGAGTAGTGGAACGAACCGTCCCCGATGACCGCGACCACCGGCCGTCCCCGCCCGGTGTCGCGCTGCGCGAGCGCGATGCCGACCGCCGCCGGCAGCCCGTAACCGAGGCCGCCGCTGGCCATCGTGAAGTACGACCCGGGGCGGGTGCTGCGCAGCCGGCGGCGCAGCGCCGGCAGGTTGGACGGCGACTCCTGGACCAGGATCCCGTCGGCGGGCCAGTGCCGGGCCAGGGCCGCGAAGAGGGCGTCCGGGGCCAACGGCAGCCCGTCCGCCGGCGGGGGCGGGTCGGGGCGCGCCGGCGGCGCCGGCCGGTCCGCCCCCGGGAGCAGGTCGACCAGGGCGGCCAGGGCCAGCCCGGCGTCGGCGAGCAGGCTGTCGCCCACCGGCGCGCGGGCCGCCTCGTCCGGATCGTCGGTCACGTGCAGCAGGCGGGCCCCGGCGGGCAGGTGGTCGCCCGGCACGTGCGGGTAGTAGCGGAACACCGGCGCCCCGACCACCAGCACGGTGTCGTGCCCGTCCAGCGCCTCCGAGAGCGGCCCCATCGCGAACGGGAGCACCCCCCGGAAGTGCGGGTGGTCCTCGGGGAAGGCGGCCCGCTCCGGCGCGGGCGCCGACCAGACCGGCGCGGCGAGCCGCTCCGCCAGCGCCACGGCGGCGGGCCAGCCGTCGGCCCGGTCCACGGCCGCGCCGAGCACCAGCGCGGGCGCGCGGCTGGCGGCCAGCACGGCGGCGAATTCGCGCAGCCGGCGCGGGTCGGGCGCGAACCGGGTGGCCACCGTCCGCACCGGCGGCGGCGGGTCGGCCGGCTGCGCCCAGTCGTCGAGGGGCAGCGAGAGGAAGACCGGCCCGGCGGGCGGCTGCACCGCCGTCGCGTACGCCCGCATCAGGGCCGCCGGGACGTCCTGCGCGCGGACCGGCTCGTGGCTCCACTTGACGTACGGCTGGGGCAGCTCGGTGGCCCGCCGGCTGGTCAGCCGGGGCTCGATCAGCAGCATCTCCCGGGTCTGCTGGCCGGCGGTGACGATCAGCGGGGTGCGGTTGTGCCACGCGGTGACCAGGTTGCCCATGCCGTTGCCCGTGCCGGGGGCGGTGTGCAGGTTGACGTGCGCCGGCCCGCCGGTGGCCTGCGCGTAGCCGTCCGCCATGCCGACGGCCGACGCCTCGTGCAGGGCGAGCACGTAGTGGAAGTCGTCCGGGAAGTCCCGCAGGAACGGCTCCTCGGTGGAGCCCGGGTTGCCGAAGACGGTGGTCAGGCCGAGGGCGCGGAGCAGGTCGTACGTGGTGTCGCGGACCGTTGCCATCGCCCCCAGGCTATCGGGGCGACCCGGGCGATCCGGGCCTTTCGCGCTCCTCGCCTCAGGGGAGCGCGAAGGGCAGGGTGATGCCGTCCAGCGCGCGCCCGCAGGCGCAGTCCCGCTCGGCCGGCAGCGCGGCGACGGCCGCCAGCAGCAGGCCCCGCAGCCGGTCGGTGTTCTCCCCGAAGACCCGGAACACCTCCTCCTGCGTCACCGCGCCGCCGCCCTCCACCCCCGCGTCGAGGTCGGTGACCAGGGCGATCGAGGAGTAGCAGAGGGCCAGCTCGCGGGCCAGCACCGCCTCCGGGTGGCCGGTCATGTTGACCACCGTGCCGCCGATCGAGGCGTACCACCGCGACTCGGCGCGGGTCGAGAAGCGCGGGCCCTCGACCACCACCACCGTCCCGCCGTCCACCGCGGGCACGTCCCGGCGAGCCGCGGCGGCGAGCAGCGTACGCCGGCCGGCGGGGCAGTACGGGTCGGCGAAGGAGACGTGCACCGCGCCCCGGTCGTAGTAGGTCTGCGCCCGCCCGCTGGTGCGGTCGATCAGCTGGTCCGGCACCACGAACGTGCCCGGGCCCAGCTCCGGCCGCAGGCCGCCCACGGCGCAGGGGGCGAGCACCTGGCGTACCCCGAGGGAGCGCAGCGCCCAGAGGTTGGCCCGGTAGGGGATCAGGTGCGGCGGGTGGCGGTGGTCCCGGCCATGGCGGGGCAGGAACGCCACCCGCCGGCCGCCCACCTCGGCGATGGTGACGGCGTCGGACGGCGGCCCGTACGGCGTCTCCAGCACGTGCTCGGTCGCGCCGTCGAGCAACGCGTAGAGCCCCGAGCCGCCGATCACCGCGAGTTCCGCCGTGGGCCCCACAGGTCCTCCCTCGTGTCCGTCGATCTACCGCACGTCAGACCTTAGCCACCGCCCCGGGGGCAGGCTATGGTGCCAGACATGGCGTTCACAGCGCGGATGACACCGGTGCCCCCGGGCGTCCCGGTCCGGTCGGTCTGACGGGTGTCCGGCATGCAGGGAGAGGGGCAGGCGATCGGCGGGCGGACGGGGTCGATGACCGGGCGGCTGCTGGTCGCGACGCCGGCGCTGAAGGACCCGAACTTCGACCGTACGGTGGTGCTGCTGGTGGCGCACGAGCCCGGCGGCGCCCTCGGCGTGGTGCTCAACCGGGCCACCGAGGTGCCGGTCGCCGACGTGCTCGGCGACTGGAGCGACCTGGCCCGCGACCCGGCGGTGCTCTTCGAGGGCGGCCCCGTGCAGCCCGACTCGGCGATCTGCCTGGCCCGGATGCGCCACCCGGTGCAGCGGCTCAGGGGATTCCACCAGGTCTCCGGGGCGGTCGGCACCCTCGACCTCTCCGTCGACCCGGGGCCGCTGCGGGAGGGCATCACCGGCATCCGGGTCTTCGCCGGCTACTCCGGCTGGGGCACGGGGCAGTTGGAGCAGGAGATCGAGGACGGCTCCTGGTTCGTGCTGGACGCGCTGCCCGGCGACGCGTTCGTCGACCGGCCGGACGACCTGTGGCCGATGGTGCTGCGCCGCCAGGGCGGCATGATGGCGGCGGTCGCGCACTTCCCGCCGGACGTGGCGCTCAACTGAGCCGCGCACGGGTGGGCCCCCCGCGAGATGACCATGCGGCGGGCGCTGTGTATAGTTCTCTCGTGCCCGGGTGACCGGGACGAGGCAAGGGGCCGTGGCGCAGCTGGTAGCGCACCACACTGGCAGTGTGGGGGTCAGGGGTTCGAGTCCCCTCGGCTCCACCCTTGGTTTTGCAGTTCAGCGGCCTGGTCGAGAGCGATTCGACCAGGCCGCTGACGTGTTTCGGGCTCGTCCGTCCCATCGCTTCGCCCGCCTGCTTCGTGCACAGCCCAGCGGCTGGGCGCCCACCGGCGGCGTGGTTGCCGGCGGGTGCGGCGTGATGCCCCCGGCACACGCCACCCGATGGCGGCGACGCCTGCTCATCGGGGGTTACACGCGGCACGGGCTGCTGGCATGATCGGGCACATGCCGCAGTTGATCGACTCGTCCCCCACGGACCAGGTGACCCGTGGCCACGAGGCGACCCTGCCGCCTACCTGATGGCTTCCCCCGGTGGCTGGTCACCGCGGAGGGTGGGCGGGCAGGCGGCATCGCATCGCTCGGCCCCAGCAGACCGCCTCGACCCGATCGAGCCGAACCGCTTCGGTCTGCGACTGCGCCGGCATCGCAGCGACGCCGGCCTGACGATCGAGGAGTTGTCGGCAGCGTCGCAGGTCAGCGTGCGGGCGATCAGCGACATGGAACGTGGGCGGAGCCGGGTGCCGCAGCGGCGTACCGTCGAGGCGCTCATTCGGGCGCTGGGTCTGTCGGCCGGCGCGGCCACCGTGCTACGGGAGACCGCCCGCGCCGGCCGTCGCGTCGCGCGGTCCGCACCGGCGTTGGCGCCCCCGCGGACCGTCGCCGACTTCACCGGCCGGCACGGCGAACTGCGCTGGTTGGGCGACCTCGTCGCCCGCAGCGCCGAACCACCCGACCGGCAGGGTGCTCCCGTGGTCGCGGTCGTGTCCGGGTCTCCCGGACTCGGCAAGACGGCGCTCATGCTGCAGGCCGCGGCCCGGTACGCCGAGTCGTTCCCGGACGGTGTGCTCTTCGTCGACCTACGCGGCCTGGACGCCGATCCGCCACGCCCGGAGGATCTGCTGCTACGCCTGCTGACCACGCTGGGCGTGGCGGAGACCCAGGTGCCGGGCGACGCGCACGCCCGCAGCGCCCTGTACCGGGCCCTGCTGGGCGAGCGGCGCAGCCTGCTGCTGCTCGACAACGCCGCCGACGAGGCGCAGGTCCGCCCGCTGTTGCCGGGCGCCGGGAGCACGATGACGATCGTCACCAGCAGGCGCGGGCTGGTCGGCCTGGAGGCGGTCGACCGGCTTTCCCTGCCGGCGCTGGCCAGGGGCGAGGCGGTCGCGCTGCTGCAACAGATCATCGGGCCGGAGCGCGCCGCCGCCGAGCCGGACGCCATGCTGCTCGGCCTCGCGCAGGCCTGCGGAGACCTGCCGCTGGCGCTGCGGATCGCCGGCAACCGCCTGCTCAGCCGCCCGGACTGGAGCATCGAGTTCCTGCTACGCCGGCTGGCCGACCAGGACGACCGGCTCGACCTGCTGGTCGCCGGGGACCTCCAGATCGCGGCGCCGTTCATGCTCTCCTACCGGCAACTGTCCCCTGCCGCCGCCCGCACGTTCCGGCGGCTGTCCCTGATCCCCGGCCCGGACGTCGGCCTGAAGCTGGCCGCGCAGGCGGCCGGCCTGGGCGGCCGGGAGACCGAGGCGGCCCTGGAGGAGCTGGCCGAACTGGGGCTGCTCCAGCCGGCCAGCGACGGTCGCTACCGGTTCCACGACCTGATGAGGTTGTTCGCCCGGGCACGCCTGTCCGCCGAGGAGACCTCGGAGGCGCGGCGACAGGCCGAGAGCCGGATGGTGACCTGGTTGCTCGACGCCGCAGTCGCCGCCGGGCGGTGGTTCGAGCCGGAGTACGCCGGCGGGGCCGGCGGCGGGCCGGCCTCGGCCGCGGAGGCCAGCCGCTGGATCGAGCAGGAGAGCCTGAACTGGCTCGGCGCGCTGCGGACGGCCTTCGCCGCGGGCCGGCACACCGAGGTGATGGCGGTCGCCGACGCCATGCACTGGTTCTCCGACCGGTGGACGCACTGGGAACACTGGCTGGAGGTGTACCAGTTCTCGGCGGCCTCCGCCGAGGCGCTCGGCGACCCGCGCGGGCGGGCCGTCCACCTGAACTACGTCTCGTGGGCGTACACGATGTGTGCCATGCGTCCCGACCTGGCGGAGGCGCCGGCCCGGGAGGCGTTGCGGCTGGCCGTCGCCGCGGACGACGCCCGCCAGCAGGCGTGGGCGTGGACCTACCTCGGGTCCGCGGCCCGGCGTCGCGGCGACGCCACCGAAGCACAGGCGGCGGCCGGGCGATCGCTGCCGTTGTTCGAGGCCGCCGCGGACTGGGACGGGTACGCGCAGGGGCTGTCCATGCTGGCCGGCAGCCTCGCCCAGGGCGGCCGGCACCGCGAGGCCATCGAGCAGTACCGGCAGTTGGAAGAACTGCTGGCCGAACCGGGCCGGGCGCCGTCCCCGCAGGTCGGTGACCTGACCGCCGGTCACCTGCACCTCAACGTCGGCCTGAGCCTGCTGGCGCTGCGCCGGTGGGCGGCCGCCGCAGCCAGCTTCCGGGTGGCCTTGCCGCTGCTGCAGCGGGCCGGGGTGCGGCAGAGCGAGGGCCGCTGCCGGTACGGGCTGGGCAGCGCGCTCGCCCGGCTGGGCCGGGTGGACGAGGCGCGCGGCGAGCTGCGGCGGGCGGCCCGCATCGCCCGGCACGTCGGCCCGGCGGATCTGGTGGACCAGGCCCTCGGCCGGCTCGCCGAGCTCGGGCCGCCCGCCGGTCGCCGGGTCTCCTGAGACCGCGGGGCCGGGCAGATCATGCCCGGCCCCGCGGGTCCCACACCGGTTACTTGACCTGGTAGGCCCGGTAGACGGTGGTGGTGACGGTGTTCCCGTCGCTGTCGACGGCGGTGGCGCGCAACGACGCGAAGCCCGGCGCCTTCGGGTGCCGCACGGTGGCCGTGTACTTCCCGTGCTTCTCGGCCGTCCGGGCCGCCGTCCAGGTCCGGCCGTCGTCGAACGACACCGACACCTTCGCCGACGTCACCCGGCCCGCGGTCGCCTGCTGGGCGAACGTCAGCGGGATGGTCAGCGAGCTGCCGGCCCGGACGCTGTTGTCCAGCGCCAGCGCGGGCTGGAACCCGATCGAGGTGAGCGGCAGCGCCCCGGCCTTGTCCGCGGAGGTGGTGAAGGTCCACTCCGTCTCCAGGCGCCGCGACAGCCGGTACGGATCGGGCAGGTCGAACGCGTACCGCAGCCGGTATGCGTTCGACTCGGGTGCCACCTCCCACGATCCGTACAGGTAGTCGAACTCCTTGAGCAGCGTGTCGCCCTGGTGCAGGGTGAGCTGGTGGTTGTGCATCGCGTACGGCAGACCCACGTGGCCGGCGCCGTCGGTGTAGCCGCTGAAGGTGGCCCGTACCGTGTTGCCCTCCCGCGAGACGGCCGGCGAGTTGGCGTACACCGGGATCAGGGTGGTGTTGAGCGCCGCGCCGCCCCAGCGTTCGACGTAGCGGCCGCCGGGCCGGTAGGTGACCGGATCCTGCTGCGCCAGGTTGAGGATCAACAGGCCGCCGTCGACGGTCTTCTCCTGGACGTCGGCCTGCCAGGGCCCGTCGCCGCCGTAGTACTCGGTGCGGCGTCCCGGCGTCGGCACCGCCGGCAGGACGCTGGTCAGCACGATCCCGCCGCCCGGGAGTTCGGGGTCGGGGCTGCCGTTGGTGCGGTCCACCGCCACACCGGTCGCGTTCTGCGCGTACTGTGCCTCGACGGTCGCCAGGTGACGCCGCGAGACGTGCTTGACGAAGCCGTTGATGAAGGATCCCCGGATCCGCCAACCGAGCTGGTAGACGTCCGGCGCCTGGTCCCGGCGGGCCGGCCCCTCGAAGACCGCGTGCACCTGGGTGGTCACGCCGGGCAGGTCGGTCGGGCCGACGTCGGCGGTGTGGATCTTGTCCAGCTCGCCGCTGACACCGGCGTAGGTCCGCAGCGGGTCGCCGCTGCGCAGCACCATGACCCCGGCGTCCCGCGCCTGCGCCCGGTCGTCCGGAACGGTGATGTCGAGCGGTCGCGCCCGGCGCGCGTCGAGCACCACCTCCTGGTTGCTGTCGGCGATGATCCGGTTGTTGGTCAGCAGGGAGACCGTGCCGTCGTCCTCCTCGATGTACGCGGACAGCCGCCAGGAGCTGTTCAGCGGCACCCGCAGCGACGTGCTCGACGTGTAGAACGTGTAGTTGGCGTAGTTCTTCGGATCGGGGTTGAACAGCTCGATCAGCACCGTGTCGGCGGCGGCGCCGTCCCGGCCGATGGCGTTGATCTGCAGGCCGGCCGCCGGCTCCTCGTGGTAGACGCTGAACGGGGTCTGGAGCTTGAGGTCACCGGCGGTGGCCACCAGGTGCCCCTTGAACAGGCCGTACGAGGTGCTCGCCCGCTCGTCCACGGTGACCTGCACGGTCGCGTCACCGCCGGCGGGCACGGTCAGGGTGCGGGCGCTCAGCGCCAACAGGCCCGCCGGAGCGTCGCCGGCCAGCGCCAGGTCGAGCGTCAGCGGCTGGTCGCCGCGGTTGTGGTAGGTCATGGTCCGCGCGGTCGGCGCCTCGGTGTGCGGCCATTCGAGGATGCCGAGGCTGAGCGACGGCGGGGTGACGGTCAGCGGCTGGGTCAACGCCCTGCCCACGTTGACGAGACCGGCCCCCTGGGCGAAGACGTCGTACGCCGGGTTCGGCAGGGCCGAGGCCATCAGGGCCTCCTTGAGCTGCGCCGCCTTCCAGCCCGGGTTGGCCTGGGTCAGCAGCGCGGCGGCGCCGGCCACGTGCGGGGTGGCCATCGAGGTGCCGGTGGCGGCGAAGTACGGTCCCACGGGCAGGTGGCCGAGCGCGCTCGGCGACCGGGCGGCCGTGATCTCGGTGCCGGGCCCGCCGATGTCCGGCTTGATGCCGAAGTCACCGAGCCGGGGACCGCGCAGCGACGACCAGTTCAGCTCGCCGGCCTTGTCGAAGTTCGCCACCGACAGCGCCGCGTCCGCCGTGGACGGCGAACCGACCTGGAGCTGCCAGCCGTTGTAGTTGCCCGCGGCGACGACGAAGAGGGTGCCGTACTCGGCGGTCAGGTCGTTGACCGCCTGCTCCAGCGGGTCGACACCGGCGGCGTCCTGGCCGCCCAGGCTCATGTTGACGATGGTCGCGCCGGACTCGGCCGCCCACTGCATGCCGGCGAGGATCGCCGAGTCGGAGCAGCTCCCCTGGCCCCCGACATTCCAGCACACCTTGCCGTCGAGCAGGGTCGCGCCGGGAGCCACGCCCTTGTACCTGCCACCCGAGGCGGCGCCACTGCCGGCGATCGTCGACGACACGTGGGTGCCGTGCCCGTTGAGGTCGACGCCGGTCTCCCGCTCGGGGACGAAGTTGCGCCGCGCCACCACCTTGCCGGTGAGGTCGGGGTGGCTGTCGTCGATGCCGCTGTCGAGCACCGCGACCTTCACGCCGGTGCCGTCGTATCCGGCACCCCAGGCGGCCGGGGCGCCGATCATCGGCACGCTGGTGTCCAGCTTGGACTCGCGGACGCCGTCGGCCCAGATCTTGCCGCTGGTCAGCGACGTCCGGGTGGTCTGCCAGGTCTTCGCGAGGTCGGCGCGAGGCACCTTGGTGGCGAAGCCGTCGACCGCCTCCAGCTCGCGGCCGGTGGCCAGGCCCCGCACGGCGGTGGCGTCGGAGACCACCAACGGCAGGTACGACAGCTCGTCGAAGCCGAATTCGAGCAGCGCGGTGACGTTGAACAGCCGCTCGTCCAGCCGGTCGGCCTTGAGCAGGGGGATGGCGTCGGACGGGATGACGTAGTCGGCCTTGTTCCGCTGGAGGCGCACGAAGTGGACGCCCTCGCGCGGCGTGACGCTCACCTGCTTGCCGCGCACGGTGACCTGGTCCCCGGTGAGTAAAGTCAGGCTCCGCGTGGGTTCCGGGCCGTCAGCTGCGGCGGGTGCCGGAGCCGATGCTGCCGCTGCGGGTTGGGCAGCGGCCGGTGCAACTCCGACCAGCAGAGTCGCCAGCGTGGCGCCGAGCGCGCCGTACGCCAGGAAACGGCGTTGTCGCATGGGTGGGTCGTCTCCACTTCGGGGTATTGATCGGCACGGTCGCTCGATCGGGTGCGGGGGCAATCGGAATGACGCCACCCGCACGTTTCGTAGCGGCGGCGGCAGCGTGCCGCAATGGTTTCGCCAGTGGCGGCGGTCGCCGGGAGCGTCGACGTATCCGCAGGTCAACTCGATGAGGTCGACAGTCGCCGTGACATTCACCATCCTTGGGAGCGCGCCTTCCGCAGGCGCTTCTGCCTGTCGTTCTGCCGGAGCCGAACGGCCTGCCGCTCGTCCTGGGCGCGCAGCTCCGCGATGACGTCGGGTCCATCACGGCCATCCTCAATGAGCTGCCCGACGCCGACGCCCCCTGGCGGAGACCGGTCAGCCGGTCTGGGCGCCGGATGGCTGGCCACCCACCGGCGGAGCAATTGGCAGAGTTGACCGATGACCTGCGCCAGTTGGGGTGACAACGCATCCGATCCGCGCAGGTTTGCCGGGTGCCCCCTGCCGCCGGTCGACGACGGCCTCCCGGAATAGGGGGCCTGTCGTACAAATGAGGCGTTGTCGCACACCGGGCCTTCTGCCACGATCGCCGCACTGGAGGCCCTCCCCGCCCGGTGGTGGGGCTCGATCCCGTGCGGCCAGCGAAGGAGCCGATGGTGGACCACCCCCACGCGTTGACAGCCGAGCAGTCGGAGCAGTTCCGGCGCGACGGGCACCTGATCCTGCGGGGCGTGCTCCCCACCGCGACGCTGGACGCGCTGCACGGCTCGTTCAGCCGCGTCGTCGACCACCTCGCCCGGCAGTGGCAGCAGCGGGGGGTGGTCACCGAGACCTTCGCCGACCTGCCGTACGACCAGCGCTACCTGCGCCTGATCGAGTCCAGTCAGGTCCGCGTACCGGCCGCCTGGCGGCGGATCCTGGTGGGACGGCCGGTGTACGACCTGTGGCGCACCCCGGAGCTGCTCGGCCCGGTGCGCAGCCTGATCGGTGACGAGGTCTACGCGCACGGCGTCTGGAACGCCCGGCCCCGCGACCCCCACGGCCGCACCCAGCAGGTCGCCTGGCACCAGGACGCCTACTACTACAAGGGTTGGGACGCCTCGGTCGGGCCGCTGCTGTCGGTGTGGATCCCGCTGGTGCCCGTCGACGAGGACACGGCCTGCCTCCAGTTCGTCACCGGCTCGCACACCCGGGGCTGGATCCCCCGCGACCGCCTGCCGAACGGCGAGTACGGCACGTCGGACGCGGCCGTCGGGGACGGCCCGGTGAGCACCGCCCGGATGGAGCCCGGCGACGCGGTGATCTTCACGGACACCACGCTGCACCGCTCGACGCCCAACGTGTCGGACCGCATCCGGTGGAACATCGACATCCGGTTCGCCCCGGCGGTCGACGGGGTGATCCGGAACTCGCCGCGCGGCTACCGCTGCTTCAGCGGTGCCGACCCCGAGCGGGTCGAGTCGTTCGAGACGTGGGCCGGCCGGTACCGGTACGAGCCGGAGGACCTGCTGACGGAGCTGACGAACTTCGAGGAGGGCTACGACCTCGACGCGCTCAGGGCGTTCTCCCGGGCGTCGCCGTATGCCGACATCTACTGACGGGAGGCGGCGCGACGCGACAGCCAGGGAACCGCGTCGGGTAGGGGTTCGCCACCCTGACGGAGCGGCTGCGGGAGAACCGTGACTTCCTCGCCCCCTGGGACCCCGTACGCGACGACGCCTTCTTCACCCTCGACGCCCAGCGCGACGCGATCGCCCAGGCGCTTCAGGCACACGCCCGGGGCACGATGGTGCCGCTGGCCGTCGTGGACGCCGAGGACCGGCTGATTGGCCGGCTCAACGTCAACGGCATCACCCGGGGCGCGTTCCAGTCGGCGGCGATCGGCTACTGGGTGAGCCGGTCGCACAACGGGCGGGGCGTCGCGACGGCAGCGGTGGCGGAGATCGCGGAGCTGGCCTTCGGCGCGCTGGGCCTGCACCGCCTCCAGGCCGAGACGCTCATCCACAACACCGCGTCCCAGCGGGTGCTGACGCGCAACGGCTTCGTCCCGTACGGCATCGCGCCGCAGTACCTGAAGATCGCGGGCGAGTGGCAGGACCACATCCTCTACCAGTTGCTGGCCCCGGCCGGCTGACCCCGCCCCGGTGGCGTCAGCCGAGGTGGTGCTCGATCTCGGTCAGCTCCTCGGCGCTGAGGTCGAGGTTGTCCAGCGCGGCGACGTTCGCCTCCAGCTGCGGCACGCTGCTCGCCCCGATGATGAGGCTGGTCATCCGCGGGTCGCGCAGCGCCCAGGCGAGCGCGAGCTGGGCCAGCGACTGGCCGCGCCGCTCGGCGATCGCGCCGAGCGCCCGGATGGTGGCCATCTTCTCCTCGCCGAGGTCGCTCTCGCTGAGGAAGACGCTGGTGCGCACCCGGGAGTCCGCCGGGATGCCACCCAGGTAGCGGTCCGTGAGTAGGCCCTGGGCGAGCGGGCTGTACGCGATGCAGCCCGCGCCGGCGCGCTCCAGCGTGTCCAGCAGGCCGTCGTCCTCCGTCCAGCGGTTGAGCATCGAGTACGACGGCTGGTTGATCAGCAGCGGCGTACCCAGGTCGCGCAGGATCGCGGCGGCCCGCTCGGTCTGCGCGGAGTCGTAGTTGGAGACGCCGACGTAGAGCGCCTTGCCGGCCCGGACGACGGCGTCGAGGGCGCCCATCGTCTCCTCCAGCGGGGTGTCCGGGTCGAAGCGGTGCGAGTAGAAGATGTCGACGTGGTCCAGCCCGAGGCGGCGCAGCGACTGGTCCAGCGAGGAGACCAGGTACTTGCGGGAGCCCCACTCGCCGTACGGGCCGGGCCACATCAGATAGCCGGCCTTGGTGGAGACGACGAGTTCGTCCCGGTACGGCCTCAGGTCGGTCGCGAGCATCCGGCCGAAGTTCTCCTCGGCGGCGCCCGGCGGCGGCCCGTAGTTGTTGGCCAGGTCGAAGTGGGTCACGCCGAGGTCGAAGGCGCGGCGGACGACGTCCCGCTGCCGCTCGTACGGCCGGTCCGGTCCGAAGTTGTGCCACAGCCCGAGCGAGATGGCGGGCAGCCGCAGCCCGCTGCGCCCGCTGCGCCGGTAGGTCATCTGGTCGTAGCGCTCATCCGCGGCGAGGTAGGTCACGGTGACCGAGCCTATCCCCGCCGGTAGCGGGCGTGCGCGGCGAACGGGCCTGCGAGAACGGACGCCGGGGTAGTTTCGGGACCATGCGTTTCGTCCCGCTCGACACCCCCAAGCCCCTGTCCAAGATCGGCCTCGGCACCTGGCAGTTCGGGTCCCGGGAGTGGGGCTACGGCCCCGAGTACGAGCGCCGGGCCGCCGACATCGTCCGGCGCGCCGTCGACCTCGGCATCACCGTCTTCGACACCGCCGAGCTGTACGGCTTCGGCCGCAGCGAGCGGATCCTCGGCGAGGCGCTCGGCGACGACCGGCCGAAGGTCGTGCTCGCCACCAAGATCCTGCCGATCCTGCCGGTCGCCCCGGTGGTGCAGCAGCGGGCGGTCGCCTCGGCCGCCCGGCTCGGCGTCACCCACCTCGACCTCTACCAGGTGCACCAGGCCAACCCGCTGGTCGCCGACCACACCACCATGCGCGGCATGCGCGCGTTGCAGGACGTCGGGCTGGTCGGCGAGGTCGGCGTCAGCAACTACGGCCTACGCCGCTGGCAGGTCGCCGAGGCGGCGCTCGGCCGGCGGGTGCTCAGCAACCAGGTCCGCTACAGCATGGTCGACCGCGGGCCCGAGCACGACCTGCTGCCGTACGCGAAGCAGGCCGGCCGCGTCGTCATCGCGTACAGCCCGCTGGCCCAGGGCTTCCTCTCCGGCCGGTACGACGCGAAGAACCCGCCGAGCGGGGCGGTGCGCCGGGCCAACCCGTACTTCCTGCCGGTGAACCTGGAGCGCGGCGCGACGCTGATCGAGACCCTGCGGCAGGTGGCCGACGCGCACGACGCCACCCCCAGCCAGATCGCCCTCGCCTACCTGCTGCGCCACCCGAACGTGCTGGCCATCCCCGGCGCCTCGGGCGTGGAGCAGGTGGAGCGCAACGCGGCGGCCGCCGACATCGACCTGGCCGACGACGAGCACGCCGCGCTCGCCCGGGCGGCCAGGGAGTTCCGCCCGATCACCGGGCTCGCGGCGGCGCCCCGCCTGCTCCGGGCCCGAGCCGGGAGGTGAGCCGATGGACGACATCACCGCACTGATCCTCGACGACCAGCCGATCTCCCGGACGCGGGGGAGTCGGCGGGGGGCGTGACCGGGACAGAATGAGCGGGTGAAGCCCCGCACGGTCCTCGCCCCGCTGACGGCCGGCAGCACCTGGCGGCGCGGCGTGTTCCTGCTGCTCGGCGGGGTGCTCGTGCTGCCGTACGTGCTGCTCGCGGTGGCCTTCGCCCAGATGCTGACCCGGTCGGACGTGCCCCGGCCGCTGGTGCTGGCCCTGCTCGGCGTCGCGGCGACCATCGCGGCGGTACCGGTCTTCCTCGACGGCCCCCGCGCGTTGGAGATCGCCGCCGCGCGGGCCCTGCTCGGCGTCGACCTGCCGGACCCGGCGCCCGGGCACGCGGTCGACCGGGAGACCCGGCTGCGCTCGGCGCTCTGGATCGGGCTGCACCTGGTCAGCGGCGGACTGGTGGTGGCCGCCCTGTTCAGCGCCGTGCCGATGGCGCTGGCCTTCATCGGGCAGCAGTTCGGCCTCGACACCGGAATGACCGGCGGCGACCGGCTCGGGCCGTTCGACGGGCGGGACACCGGCTGGCTGACCCTCGCCGGCGTCGTCGTGCTGGTGGCGCTCGGCTACGCCGTGGCCGGGCTGGGCGCGCTGGCGGTGTCGATGGCCCCGGTGCTGCTCGGCCCGGCCCAGGCGGAACGGATCGCGGCCCTGGAGGCGCGCACCACCCGGCTCGCCGAACGCAACCGGCTGGCCCGGGAGCTGCACGACTCGGTGGGTCACGCCCTCACGGTCGCCACCCTCCAGGCCGGGGCCGCCCGCGAGCTGCTCGACCGGGACCCGGAGTTCGTCCGGCGCGCGCTGGGCGCGATCGAGGAGGCCGGGCGGACCGCCATGGACGACCTGGACCACGTGCTGGGCCTGCTCCGCGAGCCCGACGGCCGGCGGGCCGCGCCGGCGCCGCAGCGTACGCTCGCCGACCTGGACCGGCTGGTGGCCGACACCCGCGCGGCCGGCCTGCCGGTCGACGCCCGGCGCACCGGCGACCCGGCCGACCTGCCGGCGGCGGTCTCCCGGGAGGGCTACCGGATCGTCCAGGAGGGGCTGACCAACGCGGCCCGGTACGGTCGCGGACCGGTCACCCTGCGCCTCGACGTGCACGCCGACGCGCTGGAGCTGGAACTGGACAACGCGGTGGGCCGGCGCCGCCGCGCCGACCCGGGGCGGGGCGGCCTGGGCCTGGACGGGATGCGGGAGCGGGTGCTGCTGCTCGGCGGCCGGCTGACCGTCGGGCCGGACGGCGACCGCTGGCGCATCCGGGTGCGACTGCCGTTCGAGAGGACCCCATGACGACCGGAACCGCGACGACCACGGGCGTGCTGATCGTCGACGACGACGAGCTGATCCGGGTCGGGTTGCGGGCCATCATCGACGCCCAGCCCGACCTGCGGGTGCTCGGCGAGGCCACCGACGGCGCGGAGGTGCCGCCGCTGGTCGCCCGACTGCGCCCCCGGGTGGTGCTGATGGACGTGCGGATGCCCGGCATCGACGGCATCCAGGCCACCCGGCGGCTGCTCGCCACCTCCGCCGACCCGCCCCGGGTGCTGGTGGTCACCACCTTCGAGAACGACGAGTACGTCTACGACGCGCTCCGCGCCGGTGCCAGCGGTTTCCTGCTCAAGCGGGCCCGGCCCGCCGAGGTGGTGGAGGCGGTCCGGGTGGTCGCGCGGGGCGAGTCGCTGCTCTTTCCCGCCGCCATCCGCCGCCTCGCCGGGGCGTACGGGGGGCGGGGCGCCGACCGGCTGGCCGGCGCCCGGCTCACCGACCGGGAGGCCGAGGTGCTCCGGCTGATGACCACCGGACTGTCCAACCCGGAAATCGCCGCGCACCTGGTGGTCGGGGTGGAGACCGTGAAGACCCACGTCGGCAACGTGCTGGCCAAGCTCGGCGTCCGCGACCGCACCCAGGCGGTGATCGCGGCGTACGAGTCGGGGTTCGTCACCCCGTCGGGCTGAGCGTTCCCTCCCGAGGGGGAGCCGGTTCACCGCCGCACGGGAGGGCGTACGCGGCCTGCCGGCCGAGGCTGGGAAGCATGACGACGACCGAAGTTCCCACCCATCGCCCGGCCCCGAGCCGGCTGGACCGGCTCGCCCCGCTGGCCGCCGGCTGGCTCGGCCTCTGGGGCCTGCTCGCGCTGCTCTGCACCGTCACCGGCGCCGGCTACCCGTTCGGGGCGAACGATCCGCGCGGCGGCGAGGCCAACCTGCTCCGGCTGGTCCCGACCGACGTCGCCGCGCCGCTGTTCGCCGTGCTGCTGCTCGGCGCCGCGGTGGCCGCGCTCGCCATGACCGGGCCGGCCCGCCGCCCGGCCCGACCGCTGCGCACCCTGCTGCTGGCGTACGCCTGGACGGTCGCCTTCCTGCTCGCCGTCGTCGTGCCGGACGTGGGGGTGCTGACCATCCTCGGCTACACCCCGATCCTGATCGTCGGCGCGCCGTTCGGCTGGCCGCCGGTGGACTACGCCGACGTGTTCACCTGGGCGCTGTTCGCCCGGTTCGCGGCCGTGGTCGGCGGGGTGCTGCTGGCCGGGGCGGTGCTGCGCTGGCAGCGGCGCACGGCCGACGCCTGCCCGGCGTGCGGGCGCGACGGCACCGACCACGGCCGGACCACGCCCGCCTCGGCGGCCCGCTGGGGGCGCGTGGCGGCCTGGACCGCGGCCACCATCCCCGCCCTGTACGCGGTCACCCGGCTCGCCTGGGCGGTCGGCGTCCCGCTCGGCATCGAACGGTCGTTCCTCGACGAGATGCGCGAGTCCGGGCTGGTCTGGGCGGGCGCCGGGCTGGGCGGCTTCGCCCTGGTGGGCGCGGTCCTCACCCTCGGGCTGGTGCAGCGGTGGGGCGAACGGTTCCCGCGCTGGATGATCGGCCTGGCCGGGCGCTCGGTGCCGGTCCGGCTGGCCGTCGTCCCGGCGACGCTGGTGGCGGTGGCGGTCACCGCGGCGAGCCTCGGCCTGCTCGCCACCCCCGCCTTCTGGGACTTCTCCGGCGGGTTCAGCCTCGCCACCGCGCCGATGCTGCTCTGGCCGTTCTGGGGCGTCGCGCTCGGCGTCGCCACGTACGCGTACCACCTGCGCCGCCGGGGCTCCTGCCGGCGCTGCGGGCGCGGCTGAGCCGTACCCCCGGCGGGGGCGCCCGGTCGACGGACCGGGCGTCCCCGCTTTTGTGAGCTAGCGTTGGTCGGGTGACTGCGCCTTCCCCGGTTACCCCGGCCCCACCGGCCGACCTGCCCGGCACGCTCGGCGAGCTGCGGGCGGCCGGCCACGCGTACCGCACGGTCAAGCAGGAACTCCGCGACAATCTCCTGGCCCGGATGCGTTCCGGTGCCGACCGCTTCCCCGGCATCGTGGGCTACGACGGCACGGTGCTGCCCGAGGTCGAGCGGGCCCTGCTCGCCGGGCATGACATGGTGCTGCTAGGCGAGCGGGGCCAGGGCAAGACCCGGCTCATCCGCTCCCTCGTCGGCCTGCTCGACGAGTGGACCCCGGTGATCGCCGGCTCGGTGCTCAACGAGCACCCGCTGCACCCGCTGACCCCCGGCTCTCGGGCGCTGGTCGCCGAGGTCGGCGACGACCTGCCGGTGGCGTGGCTGCACCGCTCGATGCGCTACGGCGAGAAGCTGGCCACCCCGGACACCAGCGTCGGCGACCTGATCGGCGACGTCGACCCGATCCGGATCGCCCAGGGGCGCACCCTCGGCGACCCGGAGACGATCCACTTCGGCCTCGTCCCGCGTACCAACCGGGGCATCTTCGCCGTCAACGAGCTGCCCGACCTGGCCGAGCGGATCCAGGTGGCGCTGCTCAACGTGCTGGAGGAGCGGGACATCCAGGTCCGCGGCTACCAGCTGCGGCTGCCGCTGGACCTGTTCCTGGTGGCCAGCGCCAACCCGGAGGACTACACCAACCGGGGCCGGATCATCACTCCGCTGAAGGACCGCTTCGGCGCCGAGGTGCGTACCCACTACCCGGTCGACCTCGACCTGGAGCTGGCCCTGATCCGGCAGGAGGCCGACCTGGTCGCCGAGGTGCCGGAGCACGTGCTGGAGGTCCTCGCGCGGTTCGCCCGCGCGGTGCGCGAGTCGCCCTCGGTGGACCCGCGCTCCGGGGTCTCCGCCCGGTTCGCCATCGCCGCCGTCGAGACGGTCGCCGCCGCCGCGCTGCGCCGCGCCGGCCTGCTGGCGGCCACGGAGCCGGCTGACGGGGTACGCCCGGAGGCGGCGGTCGCGCGGGTGGGGGACGCGGTTTCCGTGACGAGCACCCTGCGCGGCAAGGTCGAGTTCGAGAGCGGCGAGGAGGGCCGGGAGGTCGAGATCCTCGGCCACCTGCTGCGCACCGCGACCGCCGAGACGTTCCGGGCCCGGCTGGCGGGGCTGGACCTCTCCGGGTTCACCGCCCTCGTCGACGAGGACGCCGTCATCGAGACCGGCGAGCTGGTCGGCTCCGCCGAGCTGCTGCGCCAGGTGGGCACCGTGCCCGGCCTGGCCAAGGCGCTGGACCGGCTCGGGCTGGGCGACGCGCCCACCCCGGAGCAGGTCGCGGCCGGCGTGGAGTTCGTCCTGGAGGGGCTGCACCTGACCCGCCGGCTCGGCAAGGACGTCACCGACTCCGGCCGGACCCGCTACGGCGGCCGGGCCTGAGCATGGCCGGCGACCGGTTCCGGTACGGGCAGTGGCGGGGCGGCCCCGACCCGCTCGCGCCCCCGTACGACGTGCGGGGGGCGGTGGACGCCGTCGGCGCCGAGGTGCTGGCCGGCGGCAGCCTCCGGGAGGCGCTGCGGGACCTGCTGCGGCAGGGGCCCCAGGGGCGCGGCGGCCTCGACGACCTCGCCGCCCGGGCCAGGCGGCTGCGCCGGGAGGCGTTGCGCCGGGGCGACCTGGACGGGGCGGTCACCCGGGCCCGGGCCCTGCTCGACCAGGCGCTCGCCGCCGAGCGGGACGAGCTGCGCGGGCGCGACGGCGACGACGCGCGGTTCGCCGAGGCGGTGCTGGACAATCTGCCCCGCTCGACGGCCCGTGCCGTGGAGGAGCTGACCGGATACCGGTGGAGCAGCGACGAGGCCCGCCGGACGTACCAGCGGATTCTCGACGGGCTGCGCGACGACGTGCTCGGCCAGCGCTTCGCCGGGCTGCGCGACGCGGTGCGCGCCTCGGCGGACCCGGCCGCGCAGCAGCGGCTGGCCGAGATGATGCGCGACCTCAACGACCTGCTGGCCCGGCACGCCCGCTCGGAGGACACCACCGACGCGTTCGCCGAGTTCATGCGCCGGCACGGCGCGTTCTTCCCCGAGCAGCCGGCCGACGTCGACGAACTGGTCGACGTGCTGGCCCGGCGGTCCGCCGCCGGCGAGCGGCTGATGCGCTCGCTGTCCGACCGCCAGCGCGAGGAGCTGGCCGACCTGATGCGGCAGTCGCTCGGCGACCGGCTCGCCGGGGAGCTGTCCGTGCTGGACGCCAACCTCCGCGCGCTCCGCCCCGACCTGCACCGGGGCCCGGGCGAGCGGGTGCGCGGCGAGCGGCCCCTCGGCTACGGCGAGGCCGCCGGCGCGCTCGGCGAGATCGCCGAGCTGGACGAGCTGCTGGACCAGCTCGACCAGGAGCACCCGGGCGCGACCCTGGACGACGTCGACGTCGACGCGGTGGCCCGGACGCTGGGCCGCGACGCCGCCGACGACGTACGCCGGCTGCGGGAGCTGGAGCGGGAGCTGCGCCGGCAGGGTTGGGTGAGCCGGGACGCCGACGGGCTGACCCTGAGCCCGAAGGCCCTGCGCCGGCTCGGCGGCACGGCGCTGCGGCGCGTCTTCGCGGACCTGACGGCCGGGCCGCGCGGCCAGCACGACCTGCGCGCGGCGGGCGCCGCCGGCGAGGTCAGCGGCGGCTCCCGGCCGTGGGAGTACGGCGACGAGCAGCCCCTCGACGTGGTGCGAACGCTGACCCGGGCGGTCCGTCGCGCCGGCTCCGGCGTGCCGGTGCGGTTGGCCGTCGAGGACTTCGAGGTGGTGGAGACCGAGCGGCGGGCCTCGGCGGCGGTGGTGCTCTGCGTCGACCTCTCCTACTCGATGATCTCCCAGGGCCGGTGGGGCCCGATGAAGCAGACGGCGCTGGCGCTGGCGCACCTGATGGCCACCCGGTTCCCCCAGGACGCGTTGCAGATCGTCGGCTTCGGCCTGGAGGCGCTGCCGCTGACCCAGCAGGAGCTGGCCGCCGTCGAGCCCGACCTGCGGCAGGGCACGAACCTCCAGCACGCGCTGCGGCTGGCCGCCCGGCACCTGCGGCGGCACCCGGACGCCGAGCCGGTGGTGCTGGTGGTCACCGACGGGGAGCCGACCGCCCACCTGGACCCGGACGACGGGGAGGCGCTGTTCCACTGGCCGCCGCTGCCGGAGACGATCGCGGCGACCGTGGGCGAGGTGGACCGGCTCACCCGCTACGGCGCCACGCTCAACCTGTTCATGCTCGGCGACGATCCCGGCCTGCGCCGCTTCGTCGACGCCGTGGCCCGCCGCTCGAAGGGCCGCATGTTCACCCCGGACCTGGAGGATCTCGGCGAGTACGTGGTCTCCGACTACCTGCGTACCCGGCAGCCGCGCCGGCGCTGACCTGGCGGATCCTCGGGCCTCGGGCGCTGTCGGGCCTCGGGCGTGCCCGGGCCTTGGGTGCGCCTTGCCTCGGGGGCGCTGCTTGGACGCTGTCGAGCTGCCCCATTGGTGAGACCATGGTCCGTGCCGATGCCGCAGCCTGATGCGGGGCCGGAGGTCGTGCCGATGCCGGACGCCTCGGGGGTTTGCCGGCCAGCGGCCTCGTCCGGGACGGGAGGCTGTCCCGGCCAGAGGGCTCGTCCGGGACGGGAGGCTGTGCCGGCCAGAGGGCTCGTCCGGGACGGGAGGCTGTACCAACCAACCTGGGACCTCGTCCGAAGCTACCCCTGAAGGCCCGGTCCCGGCCTGACGACCAGATGCAGCGGCTGGATCGGTCCGGCGAGAGCCGGGAGTCGAAGTAGGATCGCCGACGCGCGTCGCCTGCCGAGTTCTTCCGGTCCTCCGCTCCTGGTCCTATCGACGGGGCAGCTCGACAGCGTCCGGTCAGCCCTCCGGCCCGCGACGTCCCGGCGTGCGTTTCCGGCCGGCCCCTTCCGGGTGAACCGTCCGCGGGAACGCCGGGTCGGACGGCGCGGGCCGGGATTGACTGGGGGCATGGACAGCGGGACTTTGCGGGAGGCGTACGCGGAGGTGCTCGCGGAGGTCGACGCGGGCGGGTTCGGGCCGCCGCCGGCCGGGCAGCTGAGCGCCGAGCAGATCGTCGCACACCTCGCCGCCAACGACGAGCTGATGACCGAGGCGACCGAGGCGGTCCTCGCGGGCGCGCCGTTCGCGTACTACGACCTGGAGACCGTCCACCGTCCGCAGGTGGACGCGCTGGTCGTCGAGTGCGGCGGGCTGGCCGGGCTGGCCACCCTGCTGCGGGCCACCAGCCAGAAGCTCTGCGCGCTGACCGAGCGGCTCGGCGCGGCGGCGCAGACCCCGGTCGACACCCACCTGCGGGAGGGCTTCGACCTCGTCGTCGACGAGCCGTTGCCCTGGGGCCGCACCCTCGACCTGCACGCCCGCGTCCACCTGCCGAAGCACCTGGCCCAGCTGCGCATGCTGCGCGCCGGCTGAGGGGTGCGCCGGGGGCGCCTCAGTCGACGACCCGGACGTCCTTCCAGAAGGCGACCCGGTCGCGGACCATCTCCGCCTCCGGCTTCGGCTCGGGGTAGTACCAGACCGCGTCGGCGCTGGTCCGGCCGTCGTGTTCGAGGGTGTAGTAGGACGCGGTGCCCTTCCACGGGCAGACGGTGTGCGTGTCGGACTCGCGGACGAGGTCGGCGCGCAGGGCGGCGCGCGGGAAGTAGTGGTTCCCCTCGACCAGCACGGTGTCGTCGCTCTCGGCCACGACCAGGTCGTTCCAGACGGCTCTCGGCATGGCTTCCACGCTATGCCGGGGGATCGGCGACGGCCAGTCGATCGACGGGGTCGCGAGCGCGCCGGTGGACGTCCCACGCCGCGGGCATCCTGGCGCGTACAGTGATCGCATGTGTGCGGTCCGTGTGGATCATCATCCGGTCGACCACGACGGTGCGGTGGCCCGGTTGCGACGGTCGTACGCGGCCGTGCCCGCGGGCGAACCGGTGCGGCTGGCCAAGCGCACCTCCAACCTGTTCCGCCCCCGGTCCGCCCCGCGCGCGCCGGGCCTGGACGTCAGCGGGCTCACGGGAGTGCTCGCCGTGGACCCGGTCGCCCGCACGGCCGACGTGCAGGGCATGTGCACCTACGAGGACCTTGTCGACGCGACCCTGCCGCACGGGCTGATGCCGCTGGTGGTGCCGCAGTTGCGCACGATCACCCTCGGCGGGGCGGTGACCGGGCTCGGCATCGAGTCGACGTCGTTCCGCAACGGGCTGCCGCACGAGTCGGTGGTCGAGATGGACGTGCTCACCGGGTCCGGCGGGATCGTCACCGCCCGTCCGGAGGGGGAGCACGCCGACCTCTTCGCGGCGTTCCCCAACTCGCTGGGCAGCCTCGGCTACGCCACCCGGCTGCGCATCGAGCTCCAGCCGGTACGCCGCTTCGTGGCCCTGCGCAACGTCCGGTTCACCCGGCTTGAGGCGCTCGCCGACGCGCTCGCCGAGGTCACGGCGACCCGGTCCTGGGCGGGGGAGGCGGTGGACGCGATGGACGGGGTGATGTTCAGCCCCGGCGAGGCGTACCTGGTGCTCGGCACCTTCACCGACGACGCGCCGCCGGCCAGCGACTACACGGGCCAGGACATCTACTACCGCTCGCTGCGCCGGCGCACGCACGACGCACTGACCACGTACGACTATCTCTGGCGCTGGGACACCGACTGGTTCTGGTGCTCGGCGGCGTTCGGGGTGCAGCATCCCGTGCTCCGGCGGGTCTGGCCGGCGCGGTGGCGGCGCAGCGACGTCTACCACCGGCTGGTCCGGTGGGAGCACCGGCACGGCGTGGCCGCCCGGATCGACCGCCTGCGGGGCCAGCCGGCGCGCGAGCGGGTGGTGCAGGACGTGGAGATCCCGCTGGAGCGGATGGCCGAGTTCCTGCGCTGGTTCGCCCGCACCGTCGCGATGAGCCCGGTCTGGCTCTGCCCGCTGCGGCTGCGCGAGCCCTCCGGTGCCGGATCGGCCCGGGCCTGGCCGCTCTATCCGCTCCGGGCCGGGCAGAACTACGTCAACGTCGGCTTCTGGGGCAGCGTGCCGATCGCGGAGGGCGCCGCCGACGGCGACGTCAACCGCGCGATCGAGCGCATGGTGTCGGAGTCGGGCGGTCACAAGTCGCTCTACTCCGACGCGTACTACGACCGGGAATCGTTCGACCGGCTCTACGGCGGCGCGACGTGGCGCGCGGTCAGGGACCGCTACGACCCGGACCACCGGCTGACCGGACTGTACGAGAAGGCGGTAGCACGAGCATGAGCCTGACCGATCGAGACCAGGGGGCGGCGAGCGCTCCCGCCAGCCCGCCGGCGAGGAGCCGGCGCCCGGGTCCGACCGTGGCGGACGTCGTCCGCGCGTTGACCACCGGTGCCCTGCCGGTGCGGGTCACCGGGTACGACGGCAGCGCGGTGGGCCCGGCCGACGCCGGGATCACCCTGTCGATCCGTTCCGAGCGGGGCCTGACGTATCTGCTGACCGCCCCGGGCGACCTGGGCATGGCCCGGGCGTACGTCGGCGGCGACCTGGCGTTGCAGGGGGTGCACCCCGGCGACCCGTACGAGGCGTTGCGGGTGCTCAAGGACGAGCTGCGGCTGCGTACGCCGTCGCTGGCCGAGGGGTTGGCCCTCGTGCGCGGGCTGGGCTGGGAGCGGTTGATGCCGCCGCCGCCCCCGCCGCAGGAGGCGCAGCCGCGCTGGAAGCGCCTGGTGAACGGGCTGCGGCACTCCCGCACCCGGGACAGCACCGCGATCTCCCACCACTACGACGTCTCGAACGCCTTCTACGAGAAGGTGCTCGGCCCGTCGATGACGTACACCTGCGCGGTCTTCCGCTCGCCCGACGACACGCTGGAGCAGGCCCAGGCGGCCAAGTACGACCTGGTGGCGCAGAAGCTGGCGCTCAGGGCGGGCATGCGGTTGCTCGACGTGGGCTGCGGCTGGGGCGGCATGGTCCGGCACGCGGCCCGCGAGTACGGCGTGAAGGCGCTGGGGGTGACCCTGTCCCGGGCGCAGGCCGAGTGGGCCCGGGCGGCGATCGAGCGGGAGGGGCTGACCGGCCTGGCCGAGGTGCGCCACCTCGACTACCGGGACGCGCCGCGCGAGCAGTTCGACGCGGTCTCCTCGATCGGCCTGACCGAGCACATCGGGGTGCGCAACTACCCGGCCTACTTCGGCGCCCTGTCCGGCCGGCTGCGGCCGGACGGCCGGCTGCTCAACCACTGCATCACGCGGGCCGACAACCACGCGCCGCACCGCTCGGGCGCGTTCATCGACCGGTACGTCTTCCCGGACGGGGAGCTGGCCGGCCCGGGGCGCGTGGTCAGCGAGATCCACGACGTCGGGCTGGAGGTGCAGCACGAGGAGAACCTGCGGCTGCACTACGCGTTGACGCTGGCCGCTTGGTGCCGCAACCTCGTGTCGCACTGGGACTTCTGCGTCTCGGAGGTCGGGCCGGGCACGGCCCGGGTGTGGGGCCTCTACATGGCCGGGTCCCGGTTGGCGTTCGAGCGCAACGGCATCCAGCTGCACCAGGTGCTGGCCACCCGCAACGGCCCGGAGGGGGCGAGCGGCTACCCGCTGCGCCCCGACTGGCTGCCCTGACCCGCGCCGACAGCCGCGCCGCCCGTCGGCGCGGCTGGCGGCGAAGCCATTGACAAACAAATTTTGTACGTACAAACTGATTTTGCCATGAGAGACGTCCTGTACCTGGAACAGATCGAGCAGGCCGAGGTCCTGCTCAAGCCGCAGCGCGTCGAGGTGCTGCGGCAACTGGCCGAGCCCCGCACCTGCACCGAGGTCGCCACCCGGCTGGAGCAGACGCCGCAGCGCGTCTACTACCACGTCAAGCAGCTCGTCGCCGCCGGGCTGGTCGAGCTGGTCAACGAGCGCAAGGTCCGGGGCATCACGGAGGGCATCTACCAGGCCGCCGCCCGCTCCTACTGGCTGTCCCCCCGGCTGGTCGGGCGGATCGGCCTGCGCCGCGCCCGCGACGAGCTGAGCCTCGGCTACCTGCTGGACCTGATGGAGGAGGTCCAGGAGGACATCGCCGGGCTGGACCGCGCCGCCCCCGAGCTCCCCTCGATCGGGGTCGCCGGCGAGATCCGGGTGCCGGCCGAGCAACGCCAGCAGTTCCTGCACGACCTGCAGACCGCTCTGCAGGACCTGTTCACGCGCTACGGGGGCGCCGAGGGTGACGCCTTCAAGCTCGCCGTGGCCTGCTATCCGAAGGGGAAAGACCATGAGTGAACCGATGAAGCTGCCCGTACGCCTCGCCGCGCCCGTCGCGACCGTCCGCCGCGCCCTGACCGACCCGGCCGAGCTGCGCCTCTGGCTCGCCGAGCACGCCGAGGTCGAGCTGCCGCGACGGTACGAGTTCTGGGGCCGGTACACCCCGGAGGGCGACGCGCCGCACCAGCGGTTGTTGCACGCCGACGACGACACGCTGCGCTTCACCTGGCTGCTCGACGGCGTCGAGACCACCACCGAGTTCGCCCTGCGCGCGGAGGGCCCCGACACCACCGTGCTGACGCTGACCCAGAGCCACTTCGACTTCGCCGAGGCGATGAGCGGCAGCACCATCCGGGGCGTGCTCCAGACCTTCTGGAGCCTGTCGATCGCCAACCTGGCCGCCCACCTGGAGGGCCAGCCGCTGCTGCCGAAGGTCGACTTCGCCTCCGCCGAGATGCGTGGCGAGCTGCTGATCGACGCGCCGGCGGCGAAGGTGTTCGAGTCGCTGACCGACTCCGAGCAGGCCAGCGCCTGGTTCGGCTACCCGATCGGCATCGAGCCCTGGGTCGGCGGCCGCTACGCCATGGGCGGCTTCGAGCACGGCTACGCGGCCAAGGTCGTCGACCTGGAGCCCGGCCGGAAGCTGTCGGTGGACTGGGGTCCGACCGGCGTCAGCACGTGGGAGCTGGCCGAGTCGCAGGGGAAGACGAAGCTGACCTTCGTGCAGTCCGGTTTCGACGAGCAGAACCCCCCGTACGGGGCCTGGGCCGGGTCGCTCTCGGGGCTGTTCGAGCTGCGCCGCTTCCACGAGATGGCGGACTGGCAGCCGATCTGGCTCCCCGCCGAGGTGCCGGGCCTGGAACCCGCGCCCGCGAAGGCGACGAGCTGACGTACGCCCGGGCGCGCTCCGGACGGAGCGCGCCCGGGGCCGTCGAAAGTCGAGGTGATAGACGGGCGACCGGTGGGTAATGGGGGGCGATGTTCTTCATCTTCGGGCTCCGCACCAAGGTCAACCAGTCCGGCGTGGCGCAGCAGGTCTGCCGCAACTGCCACAACCACGCCGCGCAGGTGATCACGCGCCGGTCGACGAAGTTCAGCCTGTTCTTCGTGCCGATCATCCCGATCCGCACCCGCTACGTGCAGCAGTGCACCTTCTGCGGCGCCCAGTACGAGATCTCCCGGTCCGAGGCCGAGCGCCTCCCCGTCGGCTGAGCCCACCCATGGCCCGTTTCCTCTGCTGGCTGATCGGCCGGCAGCCCGCCGTGCCCGCCCCGGCCCCGGTGCACACCGTCTCCCGGCCGCCGTGCACTCCCGGACGTCTCCGCCGTCGCCGCGACCGCCGACCGCTGGCCGGCACCGCTCTGCCCCGTTCGCCCTGGAACCGCTCCGCCGGGCGCTGACCGATCCGTGATCCGCCGAGCCTCGGCGGACTGGTGGGGCCGTGCCAGGATGTGGCGGTGTCGTACCCCCCTTATGCGTCGTATCCGCACGTGCCCGGCCCCGTGACGCCGATGGTGTACCCCCACCCGATCGCGCCCCCGCCCGGCTACGCGGTGCTCGTCGTCTCGGTGAACCGTGGCCCGTACATCGTGCCCGCCCCCACCACGAGCAAGTTCAAGGTCAGCGGCCAGACGGTGCCGATCCCCGGCGAGGGCACCTGGTACGTGGTGATCCCTCCCGGGTCGCACGACATCCGGTACACCGACTTCATGGGCCTGCCGCTGATCACCACCGCGCTGGTCGCCCAGCCCGGCGCGGCCTACCACCTGGCGTTCCGTTTCGGTGGCTGGCGCAACCGCGCCTACGACGGGTACGGCACCGACGTGACGAAGTTCGGGCTCTGGTCGAACTACAGCATCATGCTGGTCACGTTCGGCGTCATCGGACTGATCTGCTGCGGTGTCCTGGGGCCGTACGCGGCCCTGCTCTGAGCCGGTTCCGCCCGGCCCGGCCCCGGGCCGCGGTCGCGTCGGGTGCCACCGGCCGGGGCGGCGCCCGGCGCGGGCGGCGGTCACCGCCTATCGTGGCGGATCGTGACGAGCACCGAGGAACGACTGGCCGCGATCCGCGGCGGCGTGCCACCGAAGCGGCACAACGCGCGCACCATCGCCGCCCTGACCAGCAACCCGGGCTGCACCCGGCGGGCCGTGCTGGACGGCGCGGGGGTGGACAAGCCGAAGCTGGCCGAGCGGATCGGCTTTCCCGCCCGGTTCGGGCAGTCCCGGTTCGCCATCACCCGGGGCAACGCGTTCGAGGCGCAGGTCAAGGCCGACGGCGGGGCCGAGCTGCTGCGGCTGGTCGCCGAGCGGCTGGGCGTACCGGTGCCGGCGGCGGCGAGCTGGACGGACCTCGGCGACGGCGTCGAGGACGACACCGCCGCCCGGCACCGCCGCTCCGCCGCGCTGCTGACCGGCGCCACCCCCGACGGGACGCAAGACGGCGCCGCGCTGTTCGACCACCCGCTGCTGGGTCTGGACGTCGCCGGCCGGCGGGTGCACCTGGAGCCGGACCTGGTCGCCGCCCGGCTCGCCGGCCGGTTCCACGTCGTCGAGATCAAGTCGTTCCCGGTGGTCGACGGCCAGGCCGACCCGGCCAAGGTGTCCGCCGCCGCGATCCAGGCCGCCGTCTACGTGCTGGCCCTGCGCGAGCTGCTCGCCGCCGCCGGTCACGACCCGGAGCTGGTGTCGCACGACGCGGTGCTGGTCTGCCCGCGCGACTTCGCCAACCAGCCGGTGGCCAGCCTGGTCGACGTGCGCAAGCAACTGCTGGTGCTGCGCCGTCAGCTCGACCGGATGGCCCGGGTCGACGCGCTGCTGGCCACCGTGCCCGAGGACTTCACCGCCGACGTGACGGCCGAGCCCGCGGCGTTGCTCGCCGCGCTGTCGAGGGTGGCGGCCCGCTACGCGCCCGACTGCCTGGCGGCCTGCGAGCTGGCGTACTTCTGCCGCACCGAGGCGCGCGGCCACACCGGGGCGCTGGGCCGGCCGGTCCGGGAGGCGCTCGGCGGGGTCGCGGAGGTCGACGAGGTGCTGGCGCTGGCCGCCGGCGAGCGCACGCCGGAGCCCGGGCAGGAGGAGGCCGCCGCGCTGCTGCGGGCCGCCGCGCTGCTGCGGGCCGCCGCCCGGCTGCGCGCCGACGCCCTCACCGGGACCCCCGCATGAGTACGCCAACCGCCCGTCGCCACCACCCGGCCGACCCCTCGCCGCCCCGCGCCGGTTCACTCGCGAGGCCGGGGCGAGCGGCGCGGCCACCAGCCGCCGCCGGCCGTGCGGGCAGGTCGGCGTGAGCACGCTGCGCGCGCTGGCCCGGGCCCAGGCGCTCGCCGCCGGGGTGGCCCAGCCGGTGGCCACCGTCCGGCACCTGCACCTGGCCGAGCGACCGCTGGTGCTGGTGCCGCTGGCGATGGCCGGCGAGGCCAACGCGCCGCTGGCGGCGCTGGTCGGCGACGCCCCGGACGCGGCGCGGCTGCTGATCGTGCCGCAGCCCCGTAACCGCGACCAGCGGTTCGCGTTCGCCGCCGAGCTGGCCGGGATCGTGCTGCCGTACCTGGACGGGTTCCGGGGCGTCTCCGAGGCGGTGCCGGTCGACCGGGGCCGGGACGTGCGCTACCGCCACGTCGACGCTCCGCAGCTGCTGGTGCCGAACCCCGCCGGGATCACCTTCCTGCGGCTGCTCGGCCGCTCCACCCGCTTCCGCCGCCCCGACGGGGAGTATCCGGTGCAACCGTCGGTGCCGGTGCTCGGGCGCTGGCTGACGTTCTTCGCCGAGCGGGCCGAGCACCCCGGCTCGTCGGCGCTGGTGGCGATGACCGACGCGCTGGCCCTGCACTGGGCCACCGGGCAGAGCGTGGTCGAGGACCTGCACCTGCCGGCGCTGCTCGGCTGGATCGACCCGCCCGCCGGGCTCACCGGCGCCGAGGCGGCGGCCCGGGCCGAGGACCCGGCGATCTGCCCGCCCGCCGGCCCGGCCACCGACCCGGACTTCGACAACCGGTGGCTCGCCCCGGCCATCGCCGCGTACACCGACGCCGAGGACGACCCGGTCGCGCGCGCCGGGGCGTACGCGGAGCTGGAACGACTGCTGCGCGACCAGCTCGCGCCCACCTGGGAGCTGATGTGGCGCGGCGTGGGGCTGCTGCGCGGCCTGCCCCCGGGCGCCCGGGTGGCCGGCCGGTGGGACGGCGACAAGGACGTTTTCACCGGCTACGCCGAACACGTCGACGCGGGCGGCGCGCCGCAACCCCGCCGGGACGGGGCGGTCGCCGCCGCCCAGCGGCTGCACCGGCTGGAACGGGCCCTGACCTCCTACGCGGTGCAGCGCGCCTACGACGACCCGCTGGTGATGGCGGAGCACCGGCTGACCGGTGAGGCGTTCGTCGGCGAGGTGACCCTGGCGGACCCGAAGCGGGTGGACGACACCGGCAAGCGGCCGGTGCTGCGCCCCCGGATCCAGCTGGTCACCACCGAGCCGGTGCTCGTGCCGGTCGGCGCGACGCTGTACTCGCCGGCCCGGCCGGCACAGAAGGCCCGGGTGGTCTTCGTCACCCCGGCGGCGGACGGCAAGACCGAGGTGGTGCTGGAGCTCTCCGGGGGGATGGGCCGGGGCCTGACCGCGCCGCCGGGCAGCGTGCCCGAGGTGGGGGAGCGGCTCTGCTACACCACCCTGTCGGACGCGTTCATGCCGGCGGGGGCGTTCCCAGCGGTCGACGAGACGCCCTGGACGCACGGCGGACCGCCGGTCGCCGCCGTCCCGGCGGACGACGCCGGACCGGCCGGCTCGGGGCGGGACGGCGACCCGATGGAGGAGTGGTCCTGAAGGCCCGTCGACGCTGACGCACCGCCCCGGATACTGGCCGATTCAATGCCATATGTCCCTGGTGGAGGCTTTGCGAGTGGGGCCCCCGGGTCATGTACGCGGCTCGATAGCATGCGCGCGATCCGAGCCGCCTGTTCGGCCCGGATGACACCTAGAGACACGGGGGACCACTTTGTCATCTCGTCGCGTACGCCGATGGGGCGCCGCCCTGCTGGGCGCCACCCTCGCGGCCGGACTGTTGGGCGGGGGCTCCGCCTCGGCCATCGCCGCCGCCGATCCGGTCCCGGACGGCAGCTACCTCTTCAACGCCAAGATCACCTTCGGTGACGTCCGCGCCTGCTCCGGCGCGCTCATCGACCCGAACTGGTTGGTGACGGCGAAGTCCTGCTTTGCCGACGGCACCAATCCGACCGTCACCGGCGCGCCCGCCCGGGCGACCACCGCGCTCGTCGGCCGCACGGACCTCACGACCACGTCCGGAGTGCACCGCCGCGTCACCCACGTCGTGCCCCACCCGGGCCGCAACCTCGCACTGGCGCGGCTCTCCGCCCCGGCCACCGGCGTGCCCACGGTCGCGCTCGCCACCACCGCGCCGACCGCCGCCGAGACCCTACGGGTCACCGGCTACGGCCGCACCGCCACGGAGTGGGTGCCCAACCGGCTGCACCAGGGATCCTTCACCGTCCAGGACGTGACCGGCGGATCCGTCGGGCTGGTCGGCGCGTCGGCCGGCGCCACCCTCTGCAAGGGCGACGCCGGCGGCCCGGCGTTCCGCGATGACGCCGGCACCGTCGAGTTGGTCGCCGTCGCTGCCACGTCCTGGCAGAAGGGCTGCCTGGGCGAAACCGAGACCCGCGACGGCGCCACCGCCAGCCGCGTGGACGACCTCGGCCCCTGGGTCCGTGAGCAGGTCGCCGACGTGCAGATCTTCGGTGTCCTCGCCAGCGGACAGCTCACCTACAGCGTCATCGACTCCGCCACCGGCGACCTGCGGGCCAACCGGCAGTCGACCGCAACCCTCGGCTTCACGCCCAAGGCGATGGCGACGCTCAACGAGAACACGATCCTGATCAGCGACACCGGTGGCACCCTGTACCGGGTGGACGTCACCGGACACGACCCGCTGACCTTCACCACGACGAGCATCGCCGCCGGGTGGTCGCCGCACGACCGGCTGGCCTACGACGGCTACGGCTCCCTCTACTACATCAACGGGAGCACCAACCACCTCTACCGGCGCACGATCACCAGCGCCAAGCCGACCGGGGCGGATCTCACCCGGGCGACGGCGGTCTCCTCCGGCTTCGGCCAGAAGACCATCACCTCGCCGGCCCCCGGACGGATCCTCGGCACGGTCTCCGACGGCCGGCTGCTCTCCTACCGCGTCTACGGGGACGGCCCGGGTGGGTGGACCGTCAGCACGCTGGCCACCACGGGCTGGGCTGCCCCGACGCACCTCGTCTCGCCCGGCGGCGGCTTCTACTACGCCCGCAGCTCCACCGGCCGGCTGGACCGCTACCGCGACGCGAACCCCGTAGACGGCAGCGGCACCGATATCCAGAGCTTCCCCACCGACCCGGTCAGTACCTCCGGCTGGAACCAGGTGCTGCTCTCCGCCCGCCCCTGGGCCGGGCTCGTCTCGGTCTTCGGCGCCAAGCCCGACGGCCGCCTGTCGTACACCGCGCTCGATCCGGTGACCGGGGCGAAGAAGGTCAGCACCGTCTCGGCGCAGACCCTCGGCTTCACCCCGAAGGCGATGGCCACCCTCAATTCGGACACCATCGTGATGACCGGCACCAACGCGCACCTCTACCGGGTGGACGTCACCAGCCACGAGCCGCTGGCCTTCACCGTGTCGGCGCCGATCGCCACCAGCGGGTGGACCCATGACCGGCTGGTCCACGACGGCAACGGCGGCCTCTTCGGCACGGCCAACGGCTTCCTGCGCCGCTACAAGGTGACCAAGGCCAAGCCGGGGCCGGGCGACTTCCCCAGCTGGCCGGTGTACGACGGCAACGGCGATCCGGCCACCGGGTTCAGCCTGCCCACGCTGGGCGCCACCGGCAAGAACCGGCTCATCGCCACGGCCGGCAGCATCCTGGTGGCGTACGACGTCGACGCCAACGACGTGTGGCACCGGCAGGACCTGGTCACCACCGGCTGGAGCAACATGACCTCGATCTTCTCCCCCGGCGGAGGCCACTACTACCGGCGGGACGCCAACGGCGTGGTCACCGGCTACCTGGACGCCAGCCCCTTGAACGGCAGCGGCACCGACGTGACCGCCTACGCGCCGACGGGCCCCGCCAGCACCGGGTGGGACCCGATCCTGTCGGCCGTGCCCTACGACGCGTGGCCGGACAGCACCCGCCGTTGGTGAGGCGCTGACGATCTGACGTGATGACCGTGTGGGCCGCCCGGAGACCGGGCGGCCCACCGCGTTCGGGCGGTACCGACCGAACGCCGGCCAACCGCGTGGCGTGGGTCTCAGAATCGGGCTTGACCCTCACGTAACGGCAGGCGGGAGCCTGGTTGGCGGAAGGGAGGGAAACCATGGCATACACGGTGGGGCAGGTGGCGAAGGCGGCCGGCGTGACCGTGCGGACGCTGCACCACTACGACGAGATCGGACTGCTCTCGCCCGGCGGGCGCAGCGGCGCGGGCTACCGGCGCTACGACGACGCCGACCTGGAGCGGTTGCAGCACATCCGCTACTACCGGGAGCTGGGGTTCCCGCTGGAGGAGATCGCCGCGATCCTCGACGACCCGGCGAGCGACCCGGCGGCGCACCTGCGCCGCCAGCACGAGCTGCTGACCGTACGGATCGGGCGGCTCCAGGAGATGGTCGCGGCGATCGAGTTCGCGATGGAGGCGAGCAGGTTGAACATCGGACTCACCCCGCAGGAGCGGTTCGAGGTCTTCGGCGACTTCGACCCGGACGCGCACGCCGAGGAGGCCGAGCGGCGCTGGGGCGGCAGCGAGGCGTACCGGGAGTCGAACCGGCGCGTGTCGCGTTACACGAAGGACGACTGGCTGCGGAACAGGGCGGAGAACGAGGACTGGGGGCGGCGGTTGGCCGAGGTGATGTCCTCCGGCGCGCCGGCGGACAGCCCGGCGGCGATGGACCTGGCCGAGGAGCACCGGCAGCTGATCAGCCGCTGGTTCTACGAGTGCTCGTACGAGATCCACACCGGACTGGCCGACATGTACGTGGCGGACGAGCGGTTCACCGCGTACTTCGAGAGGATCAGGCCGGGGATGGCCGCGTACCTGGGCGAGGCCATCCACGCCAACGCCATCACCCGCGCCTGAGGCGCGCCGCCCCCGGAGGTCAGCAGTGCTCATCGTCGCCGGCAGTCTCTACGTCGACCCGGACCAGCGGGACGCCTACCTGGCCGACTGCGTGGCGGTCGTCCGGCAGGCGCGGTCCGCGCCGGGCTGCGTCGACTTCGCGATCGGCGCGGACCTCGTCGAGCCGGGCCGGATCAACGTGTACGAGCGCTGGGAGTCCGAGGAGCAACTGCTCGACTTCCGGGGCGCCGGCCCCGCCGAGGAGCAGGCGGTGGCGATCCGCGGCGCGGAGGTGCACCGCTACCTCATCTCCGGGGTCGAGGCCCCCTGACGGGCCCCGCCGGGCGGCACGCCGGCCGGCGGGCCCCGGGGGCACCGGTGCCGGCGATGCCCGAGCCGGTGTCGGCGCCGCGCGCCAACCGTCCGGGCGGCGCCCTACCGCGTCGGTGGTGCCGGTGTCGGCGGCAGGCCCGGGGCGAGGCGGCGCAGCGAGGTGAACGTGGGGATCAGCGCGTCGTAGAGCCCGGCGAAGAGCGGCAGCAGGGCGGCGTACGTGGCGGCGGCGGCCGGATCCGGGCGTGCCGTCTCCTCGATGCGCACCAGGTGGGCGGCGACGTCGATGGAGGGGATCAGCCCAAGCGCCTCCATGCCGAGCAGCGCCGCGCCGAAGCCGGAGCCCTCCCGCGTGACGGGGAAGTGCACCGGCACGCCGAGCACGTCGGCCAGCATCTGCCGCCACAGCGGGCTGCGCGCGAAGCCGCCGCTGGCGCGGATCTCCCGGACCTCGTTGCCGGCGGCCCGCACCGAGGCCAGCACCAGCGCCAACTGCTGGCAGACGCCCTCCAGCGCGGCCCGCACCAGGTGCGCCCGGCGGTGCCCGTTGGTCAGCCCCACGTACGCGCCGCGCGGCAGCGCGCTCCAGTGCGGGGCGCGCTCGCTGAGCAGGTACGGCAGCATGATCAGACCGCCGGAGCCGACCGGCGCCCGGGCGGCCTGCGCCAGCAGCTCCTCCTCGGCGTCCTCACCCAGTTCGGGAGCGAGCGCCTCGCCGGTCCACTCCAGCACGACGCCGCCGTTGTTGATCGCCCCGCCGACCACCCAGCGGTGCTCGGTCAGCGCGTAGCAGAAGACCCCGCCGAGCGGGTCGACGCCGGGGTCTTCCACCATCACCCGCATCGCGCCGCTGGTGCCGATCGTGCAGGCCATCACGCCCGGGGCGACCGCCCCGAGCCCGAGGTTGGCCAGCGGACCGTCCCCGGCGCCGACGACCACCTTCGTGTCCCGGGGCAGGCCCGTCGCCGCGGCGGCCTCGGCGGTGAGGCCGGGCAGCACGGTGGTGGTGGGGACCAGCTCCGGCAACTGCTCGGCGGTGATCCCGGCGATCCCGAGCGCCTCCTCGTCCCAGGAGAGCTGGCGCAGGTCCATCAGCCCGGTGGCGGAGGCGACCGAGTGGTCGGTCACCAGTGCGTCGCACAGCCGCAGCAGCACCCAGTCCTTGATGCCCACCCAGTACGCCACCCGCCCGAACAGCACCGGCTCCTGCTCGGCGAACCAGAGCAGCTTGGGCAGCGGCGCCATCGGGTGGACCGGGGTGCCGGTGCGGCGGTGCAGCGCCAGCCCGGACGGGACCGCGCGCAGCCGCTCGGCCTGCCGGCTGGCCCGCGAGTCGGCCCAGGTGACCGACGGGGTGAGCGGGTGACCGTCCGGGTCCAGGCCGATCAGGCTGTGCATCGCCGTGCCGAAGGAGAGCCCGGCGACCGGCCGGTCCAGCTCCGCCACGACCGTGCGCACCGACTCCAGCACCGCCGCGTGGATGTGCCGCGCGTCCTGCTCCGCGTAGCCGGGGTGCGGCTCGTCGAGCGGGTAGCCGACCGAGTGGTGGGCGAGCTGGGCACCGTCCACGTCGTACGCGACCGCCTTGGTGCTGGTGGTGCCGATGTCGACGCCGATCACCACCGGGCGGAGCGGTTCGCCCACCGGTCCCACCCCCTCGTCGACCCCGGGTGCCGCCGACGTTACCCAGCGTCCGGGTGGTCCGTAGGGGGAACAACCCGGTTTCCCGGTCGGGTCTTCCTCGGCACGCCCGCGCCCGGCGAGAATGCCGGTCGTGTGAACTTCTCACACGTCCACCGGACGGGAGGAAGTCCCGATGAGGCCAAGGCCGCTCTGCGCACTGGTCACCGCCCTCGCCACGGTCGCCACCACCGCGGTCGCCGGCGTTCCGCCGGCCGCCGCGCGGCACCGTGACGGCGGCTACTCGGCGGAGATCCGCCGGGCGTCGTACGGCGTCCCGCACATCACCGCCCGCACCTTCGCCAGCCTCGGCTTCGGCGTCGGCCACGTCCAGGCCGAGGACAACATCTGCGTCATCGCGGAGAAGGTCGTCACGGTCAACGCCGAACGGTCCCGCTACTTCGGAGCGGCGGGCCCGACGGACGCGAACGTCCGCAGCGACCTGTTCCACCGCAAGGCGATCGACGACGGCACGGCGGAGCGGCTGCTGCGCGGGCCCCGCGACGGCGTGCACTCCCCGTCCGACGAGGTCCGGGACCAGATCCGCGGCTTCGTCGCCGGTTACAACAACTATCTGCGCCGCACCGGCGCGGCGAACCTCACCGACCCGGCCTGCCGGGGCAAGCCGTGGGTGCGTCCCCTGACCGAGCTGGACATGTGGCGCGCGAGCTGGGCCAGCATGGTCCGGGCCGGCTCGCGGGCGGTGCTCGACGGGATCGTCGCCGCCGTCCCGCCCACGGCCACCGGCCCGGCCGCCGCCCTCGACGCGCCGGGCGCCGCGGCGGTCCTCGCCGCCCGCGACGGTGCGCCCGCCGGAGTCGGCAGCAACGCGTACGGGCTGGGCGCGCGGGCCACCACGCACGGCGGCGGGATGGTGCTGGCCAACCCGCACTTCCCGTGGGAGGGCGCGGAACGCTTCTACCGGATGCACCTGAAGGTCCCGGGCCGCTACGACGTGGCGGGCGCGGCGCTGGTCGGCGACCCGATCATCGAGATCGGGCACAACCGCACGCTCGCCTGGAGCCACACCGTCTCCACCGCCCGGCGCTTCGTCTGGCACCGGCTCGCGCTGGTCCCCGGCGACCCCACCTCTTACTACGTGGACGGCCGGGCCCGGAAGATGACCACCCGCACGGTCACCGTCCGGGTGCCCGCCCCGGGTGGCGGCACCGTGCCGGTCAGCCGCACCTTCCACGACACCCACTTCGGTCCGGTGGTCGTCGTCCCCGGCACCTTCGACTGGACCACCACCGCCGCGTACGCGATCACCGACGTCAACGCGACAAACAACCGGGCCTTCGACGGCTGGCTCCAGATGGGCCGGGCGAAGACGGTCCGCGAGCTGAAGCAGGTCCTCGACCGGCACCAGTTCCTGCCCTGGGTGAACGTGATCGCCGCCGACGCCCGTGGCGAGGCGCTCTACGCCGACCACTCGGTGGTGCCCCGGGTCACCGACGAGCTGGCGGCCGCCTGCATCCCCGCGCCGTTCCAGCCGCTCTACGCCTCCAGCGGCCAGGCCGTCCTCGACGGCTCCCGGTCGGCCTGTGCGCTGGGCCGCGACCGCGACGCTGCGGTGCCCGGCATCCTCGGTCCGGCCAACCTGCCGATCCGGTTCCGCGCCGACTACGTGACCAACTCCAACGACAGCCACTGGCTGGCCAACCCGGAGGCGCCGCTGGAGGGCTACCCGCGCATCATCGGCAACGAGCGCAGGGAGCGCAGCCTGCGTACCCGACTGGGCGTGGAGCAGGTGCGGGAGCGGCTCGCCGGCACCGACGGGCTGCCCGGGCGCGGCTACACCACGTCCCGGCTCTGGCAGACGGTCTTCGGCAACCGCGCGTACGGCGGCGAACTGCTCCGCGACGACCTGGTGGCGCTGTGCGCCGCGCACCCCACCGCGACCGCTTCGGACGGGACGACCGTCGACCTGCGCGGGGCGTGCGCGGCGCTGAAGGGCTGGGACCTGCGCGTCGACCTGGACAGCCGGGGCGCGCACCTGTTCACCGAGTTCGCCCTGTCGGGCGGCATCCGGTTCGCCGACGCCTTCGACGCCGCCGACCCGGTGCGTACCCCGAGCCGGCTGAACACCGCCGACCCGCGCGTGCTCACCGCGCTCGCCGACGCGGTCCGCAAGCTCGCCGGCATTCCGCTCGACGCGCGGCTGGGCGACATCCAGACCGAGCCGCGCGGCGACCGGCGCATCCCGATCCACGGCGGACGCGCCGAGGCCGGCGTGTTCAACATGATCGTCAGTCCGCTGGCGCCCGGCGTGGGCTACCCGAAGGTGGTGCACGGCTCGTCCTTCGTGATGGCCGTCGAGCTGGGCCGCGACGGGCCCTCGGGGCGGCAGATCCTCACCTACTCCCAGTCGGCCAACCCGAACTCACCCTGGTACGGCGACCAGACCCGGCTCTACTCGGGCAAGGGCTGGGACACCATCAAGTACACGGAGGCGCAGATCAAGGCCGACCCGAACCTGCGCACCTACTGGGTGGGAGAGGGCCGCCGCCACTGACCCGCCGTCCCGTCGCGCCTGTCCGTCGCGCCCGTCCGGTCACCGCGACCGGGCGGGCGCGACCGCGTTCACGGGTGCGCGGTCCGGGGTGGTGCGCTTCGGGGTGCGGGGCCTGGGGTGGTTGCGGGACGGTGGGTGCCTGCGGCGCGTTGGGTGGCTGGGCTGCGTCGGGGTGGTTGCGGTTCGTCGTGGTGGGGGTGTGGCCCGCCGTACCCGGCTCCGGGCGGTCAGGCTTGATCCCTGCGCCGGGCACGGCGGGCCACACCCCGTCGGTGCCCACTCTCGCGTCCGCGCGCCGGCCACCTTGCAGATCTTGGCGAGAAACGGCCCCTCCAAAGGCCCTTCGGTACCAAGATCTCCACCGGTACCCGGCGGGCCGGGTTGCTGCTGTCCGGTGCGGTGGGCGCGCCGTCGGACACGCCCGACTGATGCGAAACGACTCGGCGAAATCCACCTATCGTCCGTTTTCGCCCGTCGTTCGGGTATTTTGCCCGTTGCGGCGTGTCCCCGCCGGCCGTTGTCACAGTTGACAGCTGTGACACCCCGGTTGGTGGCCTGCGCGGCGAAGGAGTCGGCGTGGCAAGGACTGATTCGACGGGTTCCACGTGGCGGTACCGGTGGGTGCACCGGCAGAACGAACGGCGGCGGCGGGAGTTCCGCAGCGCCGACAGGGCATGGCGACGACGCGACGACGAACTGCGCCGCCTGCGTACCCTCGCCGAGCAGTTCCAGGGCTCGGCCGCGGCGGGCGCCGGCCTGGCCCTGGAGCTCGCGCCCGACGAGGTGGTGTTCTGGGTGCTGCCGGCCGCGCAGCTGGTGGAGGTGCGACACACCACCGTGCTGCCCGCGCCCGACCTGACGGTCGCTCCGGTGGCCGCGCCGCCGCGCCCCCGCCGGCCGGACGGCGTCCGGGTCGCCGACGCCGGCATGGCGGTGATCACCAACCGCCGGCTCGTGCTGCTCGGCGGTCGCGGCCGGCGCGACTGGGCGTACGGGAAGATGACCGGCCTCGCCCACGACCCGCACGCGCCGGTCACCCTCATGCAGGTGCTGGACCGGCGGCGCACCTCCGGCCTGATGCTCCCGGCCGACGTCGCCGCCGACTTCCGGTTCAAGCTGACCCTGGCCTTCGCCGACGCCATCGAGCAGCGCGGCGCGGTGCTCGACCAGCTCGACGAGGCGATCGCCGAGCACGCGCAGCTCAAGCCGTTCCGGCCGCTGATCGCCACCCCGGCGCAGGCCCAGCCCTTCGCGTTCGTGCCCGGCGGCCGGCGCACCGTGGCCGTCGCCGCCGGCATCGCCCTGCTGGTGCCGGCCGCGCTGCTGGACACCGACCCCGCCGATCCGACCGGCTCCGAGGCCGCCGTCGCCGCCACCCTCGCGCCGGACGCCGCCGTCCCGCCGGTCGCCCTGCCGGCCGCCCCGGTGAAGGCGTCGCCGGCCGCGTCGAAGCCGCGACGCACCGCCTCGCCCTCGCCGACACCCGCCCGCGAGCGGCTCTGCGGCGCCCCCGCCAACCCGATGGGGTACGACTTCTGCGGCGGCGACCGCATCCGCCGGCCGGCGGTCGAGATCTGCGACTGGTTCGACTGCGCGCCCGAGTTCTGGGCCGGTCGGGGCTACCTGGTGCAGTGCCGCGACGGCGCGGTCAGCCTCACCGGCGGGCGACGCGACGCCTGCGCCGCGCACGACGGGGTGCGCCGCACGGTCTGGCGCTGATCGTCCGCCCTGCCCCGACCCGGATGTCCCGCCCGGCGGGGCTCCGGGCGCCCAGCGGGGCGGTGGCCCGGCGGTGTGGCCGCCGGGCGGCCCAGTGGTGCGGTGGCCTGGTGGCCTGGCGGCCTGGCGGTGCGGTGGCCCGGTGGTGCGGGCGGGTGCTCAGCGGAGGCGTTGCAGGGGGAGCAGGCCGGCGAGGATCAGCGCGGCGGCCAGCGGCAGCAGGTCCAGGTTCACGGCGATCCCCAGGAAGCCGAGCAGGACCGGCACGGGCACCCACGGCGGCAGCAGTCGGGGCCGGGTGGTCCCTGCCTGCGCCAGCAGGACGAGGATGCCGACCTGGAACAGCAGCGGCCCCAGCGCCATGGCCGGGTCGGGCAGCGGCGCGGCGTCGGCGAGGCCGGGGAAGAGGTCGCCGAGGATGACCCATACGAAGGCGGCCACCCCGACCAGGCCCAGCGCGGTCGCGGCCTCGGTGAGCACCCGTCGCCGCGGCGCGGTGGCGAGCAACCGCCGGCGTAGGCCGACGACCAGCGCGCCGAAGAGCAGGATCCCGACGAGGAAGAAGGTGTGGCCGACGTTCCAGGCCCAGCCGTCGCCCCGGTCGCCGTCGAGGCCGTCGACCAGGCGGAGCAGGCCGTAGAGCAGCAGGAGCGCCGGGCCGCCGACGGCGGCCGCAGGCACGATTCTCGCTGACGTCCGCGCATCGGTGTCGGTCATCCGTCCAGCATCGTCGCGTGACGGACCGTGCTCCATCCGGGACTTCCCGTACCGGCCCCCGACCTGAGCACCCCGAGCGCCGGCCGAAAATTCGTGGGTGGTGCGGCCGGCGCATCATGTTCCCTGTGATCAACCTGAGGGGCGACCGGCGTCGCAAGAAGAAGAAGGACTGGTTCGACAACTGCGACGCGTGCAACTGCAACATGCCCAGCTGCGACGTGCCCTGCTGCGACCTGGGGCTCTTCTCCTTCCTGCTCACCCTCGGCGCGCTGTTCGCCCGGCTCGTGGCGCCCGGCCGGGCGTCGACCGCTGCCGCCGGGCGGGCACCGCTGGTGGACCGGGCCGGGCGGGCCGCGATCCTGGGCTACCGGCGCTGGCTGTCGCACCGCTGGCCCGGGCAGTGCCGCTTCACCCCGACGTGCAGCGCGTACGGGCTGGCCGCCGTGGAGCGGTACGGGCTGGCCGTCGGCGGGCGGATGGCCGCCGACCGGGTGCGCCGCTGCCGGTCCGACGTGCCGCGCGGCACCCACGACCCGGTGCGCTGACCGGCACCCGCCTTCCTGTGCACTGCCCGTCGGGCTGCCCTGACCTGCGTGGATGCCTCATCAGCGCCCCGGAATCGGTCATGATGGCAGCATGGAGATCCGCTCCGACGACGGCGCCCGGGTGAGGATCCGGCCCGTGGGCTACCAGCCCGGGGTCGAGCCGCCGGACGACCCGGACGAGGCGGCGGACTGGGACGACTGGCTGCTCGTCGAGACGGACGCCCGCACCGCCGACGGGCAGGCCTGGTCGCACCTCGAACCCTGCCTGACGGTGGCCGAGGCGTACGTGCTGGCGGGCTGGCTGCGGCAGCAGGCCGAGACGACCGGCGACCCGGCGGAGCCCTCGGCGGTGGCCCGCTTCACCGAGCCGAACCTGGCCTTCCGCACCCGGGTGCTGCGGCGCCGCCGGCTGGCGCTGACCGTCGAGTTCGCGTACGAGTCCCTGCCGCCGTGGATGCGGCGGCAGCCGCCGGGCGCGGTCTACCCGCTGACGCTCACCGTCTCCGCCGACGCTCTCTCCGTGGCCGCGGAGCAGTGGGCGCGGGAGACCGACGCGTACCCCCGCCGGGTCGCCTCCTGACTGCCGCAGACCCGGCCGGGAGCCTGCACGGTGCTGCCGGCGGTGGTGTGCGGGCCCTTTCCCGCCGCCGGTTGCGGCGGCTACGGCTGGGCGATCTGATCGTCCGCCGCATAGTGGCTCCACCACGTCGGACGGTGTTTGCGCAAGTTCCCCGCGACGCGGGTCAGCAGCAGCAGGTCGTGGTTGAACAACAAGACCGCGTCCTCGGTCCGTTCGTTCAGGACCCGGGCAGTGGTCGCCAGCACGTTGGGGATCCCCCTGTCGACCAGGACGTCCTTGCGCATGTAGAAGCCGATGTCGACGTACGTTTCCGGCTCCCACACCCACAGCGAACCATCGTCGTCTTCGGCTTCGTAGTAACCGTGGCGGCCCCCCGTGATGTCAACGACGAATCCACATTCCTCGTTGAGTGCGGAGGTGAGCATGCGATTGCCGGACGCGGTGCGCGTCTCGACGGCGTTCGGTGCGGCGAGTAGGGCCATCTCGTCGAGAGCGATCTCGCCTGCCAGCATCAACTGGAACTCAACAGCCATCCGCAGTCACTCCCTCAGTTCCGCCGCACGATCTGCACGATCACACCGCTCCGCTGCACCGCCACGAGTTCCTCCAGTCTGGGCACGGGCCAGTCGTCGAACTGCTTCTGAAGGGCGGCGAGGTCCCCGGTCCAGTCCTCCAGGTTGAGCACCACGCGTTGAGTCTGCCCCTTCTCGACCTTCTCCGAGACCGCGGCCCAGACGCCGCGGACCGTCTTCGGGGGAGTCGGAGAGTAACAGTCGAACACGTGGCCTTCGATCAGGTAATCCGGAGTCTTGTCCGGATCTCCCGTGTCGCCGGCGCTGAGCCGGCCTGCTGCGATCTCCAACTTGGTGGGGTTCTGGTGGATCCGATAACCCCGGTCGGCGATCGTCTCGGCGCACTCGTTCTCCAGTTCCAGTGCACGTCGCACCTCGTCATCCGACTTCGGGGGAATCCTGGTCGGTGCTCCCGTCGGCGATCCCCCGACGGCGCCGCTGGGTCTTCTGTCCCAGAACAGAGTCGAACCGAGGCCGGTGCAGGCGGCGTCACCGGTAGCCGCTGGCGACGGGGGATCGATGGCGGCAGACACGGGACTTGCCGGTGTGGGTCCACCAACCGCGATCATTTTCCCGGCTGCCCCGAGTTGTCGTGCCTCGGCGATCGCCGACTCGACGATCTGCCGGGCGGTGTTGGTGCGCTGCGCCACTGGTAGCAGGACCTGCCTGACACTCTCCAGAGCGTGTATCAGTGGCCCGGGCTGCCCGCCTTGCAGGATCGCGGCGGCGGTCTGCTGCGCCACTCCGATGCAGGCGATAGCCTCGCTCGCCGCGTCACGAGCCCGGTCAACCGCTCTCATCACGGTTTGCAGTACGGCAGCCGCTTCCTCGGGCGTGGCCCCGGCGGGCAGGGCTGCGGTGGCTTCCGCCGCCGCAGTGAGCGAGTCGAAGAAATCTGCCAGGGCACCGTGGAGTTCCGCGATCCTGTCGCGTACGCGGGCGGTGCCTGCCGCCACGGCGGTGAAGCCGCCACCCGCGGCCCGCAGGCCGACTTCCTGCGCCCTCCAATCGGCGGCAGTTGCCAGCCCTCGCGCTCGCTCGACGCCTGCCGACAGCGCGCGTAGTTCGCCGTTGATCTCATCTACGTGCGGCATGCGGGCGGTGCCCTCCGATCCGAAGGCGGTCGAGTCGCGGGGCGACGACCTTGTCTCACTCCGTGTCCCTGTCGCCTTCCACGTGCTCTGCGCGCCGGTCGAAGTCGGGGACGGTGAGCGCGCCGTCGGGGCCGAGTGGGAAGCCCGGGTTCCAGGCGATCTCCCAGACGTGCCCGTCGGGGTCGGCGAAGCAGCCGGCGTAGCCGCCGTAGAAGGTCTCGCGCGCCGGTGCGGTCACCCGCGCCCCGGCGTCGGCCGCCGCCGTCAGCAGGTCGTCGACCTCGCCCCGGGAGCGGACGTTCTGCGCCAGCGTCATCCCGCCGAACCCGTCCGCACCCCGGTCGGGCACGCCCGCGTCGGCGGCCAGCTTCTCCCGGCCCCACAGCACCAGCGCCAGGCCGCCGGCCTGGAAGAAGACGGTCTCCTCGACCTCCTGGCCGCGCCAGCCGAGCCGCTCGTAGAAGGCGCGCGCCCGGGCCACGTCGGCGACGCCCAGCGTCACGAGGCTGATCCGCTGCTCCATCACCCGACGACCTCCACGCGCGAGCCGCACCGTCCACCGTCACCGTAGCGCCGACGCCTCGGGCCGGCCCGGCTCCGGTGGCTCAGGTGCGGCCCGTCATCCGGTCGGCGAGGCGGCGCAGCGCCGGGGCGGCGGCGAGCAGCGCCTCACGGTCCGGGCCGTCGAGCTCGGCCAGGGCGGCGTCGAGCAGGTCGCGCCGGTGCCGCCCGTACGCGGCCATCCGCTCCCGGGCCGCGTCGGTCAGCTCCAGCCGGGCGGTGCGCCGGTCGGCCGGGTCCCGCTCCCGGCGCAGCAGGCCGGCGGCGGTCAGCTCGCCGACGAGGGTGCTGATCGTGTTCGGGGCGGTGCCCAGCCGCTCGGCGGCCTCGCGGACGCCGGTTCCCGGCCGCCGCTGCACCAGCCGCAGCACCTCCACCTGGGCGTCCGGCAGGGCGGTGCGGCCGGCCCGCTGGGTGGCCGCGCGGCGCAGCACCCGGTGCAGGTCGCCGAGCGCGCCGGCGAACTGGTCGACCGTCTCGTCCGTCACAGTCGGGCCCTCCGTCGGTGCAATAGCTCTGTAGTCAGAGCTACCTTAACCGGGCCGAGCCGTCAGTGAGGGGACCGCCATGCCGCACGCCACCGCACCGCCCGTCCGCCCGGACGAGCGGGTCGCCGCGCCCAGCGGGCGGGCCGCCGTCGTGCTGCTGGCGCTGCTCGGCACGCTCACCGCGTTCGGGCCGCTCTCCCTGGACACCTACCTGCCGGCGTTCCCGGAGATGACCCGCGACCTGTCCGCCAGCCAGGCGCGGATCCAGCTCTCGCTCACCACCTGCCTGATCGGCATGGCCCTCGGTCAACTCGTCACCGGCCCGCTCAGCGACCGCTTCGGGCGGCGCCGGCCCGTGCTGGTGGGCGTCGCCGCGTACACCCTGCTGTCGCTGGTCTGCGCGGTCGTGCCGTCGGCCGAGACCCTGGCCGCCGCGCGGCTCGCGCAGGGCTTCGCCGGCGGCATGGGCGTGGTGGTCGCCCGCGCCGTCGTCCGCGACCTCTACTCCGGCCGCGAGGCCGCGAAGTACTTCTCCCGCCTCACCCTGGTCTTCGGCATTGCCCCGATGGCCGCGCCCGCCCTCGGCAGCCTGGTGCTGCGCTTCGGCGACTGGCGTACCGTCTTCGTCGCCCTCGCGGTGATCGGCGTGCTGCTCGCCGCCGCCGTGGCGTGGCGGCTGCCGGAGACGCTGCCCGCCGCGCGGCGCAGCACCGGCGGCCTCGCCGCCACGGCCGCCGCCGGCCGCTCGCTCTTCACCGACCGGATCTTCCTCGGGTACGCGCTGGCGCAGGGCCTCGCCTTCGCCGCGCTGTTCGCCTACATCTCCGGGTCGTCCTTCGTCTTCCAGGACGTCTTCGGCGTCTCGGCCGGCGCGTTCAGCCTCATCTTCGGCGTCAACGCGCTCGCCCTGGTCGCCGCCGGCCAGCTCAACGCCCGCCTGCTGGACCGCTTCGAGCCCCGCACGCTGCTGGTGCGCCCCCTGGGCGTGGGCCTGGTGGCCGCCGCCGTCCTGCTCGTGGGCGCGCTCCTCGGCAGCCTGCCGCTGGTGGCGGTGGCGCTCTTCGTCTTCGTCGGCTCGCTCGGCATGGTGATGCCGAACGGCACCGCGCTCGCCCTGGACCGGCACCCCGCCCACGCCGGAACGGCCGCCGCGCTGCTCGGCACCATCCAGTCGCTGGTGGGAGCGATGGCCGCGCCGCTGGTCGGACTCGGCGGCGAGGGCAGCGCCGTCCCGATGGCCGTGGTGGTCGCGGGGGCGGCGGTCGCCTCCCTCGCCGTCGTCGGCACCCTCGCCCGGACCCGCCGTTAACCCCTCGCCGAGGTCCGGCGGCCGGCGGTAGCGTGCCGGCGTGCCCCGAACCGTGACCCTCGTCCTGGTCGATGCCGCCGGCGCCCCGCTGGGCGCCCTGCCGCCGTTCGACGTCCCGTCGCCCTGGTGGCAGGAGGTCGGCCCCGTCGTGGCCGAGGCCCGCCGGCGGTACGGCGTCGAGGTGGCCGTGCTCCGCCTGCTGACCGGTGACGCTCCGGAGCCGATGGGCGGCGCGGTCACGTACCTCGGACAGGTCGACGCGCCCCCCGCCACGCCGCTCGTACCGACTCGGGTCGCATTGTCGACGGATCCGCTGCGCGCTTCGTACGCCGAGCCCGGCGGACCGGCGCGCAGCCTCGCGTGGGCGACGGCCCAGTTGCGGCGGCTCGGCCGCCCGGCGGAGGCCGTCGCCCAGCAGCGCACCTGGAACCTCTCGGCGGTCTGGCGGCTCGACGGCCCGGGCGGGACGGCCTGGCTGAAGCAGGTGCCGGTGTTCTTCCGGCACGAGGCCGCGGTGCTGCGCTGGCTCGGCCGGGCCGCGCCCGGGAAGACGTCGACGCTGCTCGCCGACGACGGCGACGGCCGGATGCTCATCGAGCACGTGCCCGGCGAGGACCGCTACGGCGCGCCCGTCGAGGAGCGGCTGGCGATGGCCGCCGACTTCCACCCGGTGCAGCTGCGGTCCGTCCCGGACGCGGCGGAGCTGGTCGCGGCGGGCGTGCCCGACCTGCGCGCCCACGCCCTGCCAGCCTGGATCCGCGACCGGCTGGCGGGCTACGACACCTCCTCCGTGGCGTCGCTGCTGGCGGGGCTGGAGGCGCGGCTGGACGAGGTGCGCGGGTGCGGGCTGCCGGCGACGCTGGTGCACGGGGACCTGCACCCCGGCAACGTACGCGCCGACGCCGGCCGGCACGTGGTCATCGACTGGGGCGACGCGTTCGTCGGGCACCCGGCGTTCGACGCGCTGCGACTGGCGGAAGGGCTGCCGGACGACGCCGCCGCCCCGGTGCTCTCCGAGTGGTGTGCGCGGTGGCGGGCCGACGTGCCGGGGTGCGAGCCGGAGCGGGCCCTGGAGTTGCTGCGGCCGGTCGCGGCGCTGCGGATGGCGGCCGTGTACGCGATGTTCCTCGACGGGATCGAGGCGAGCGAGCGGGTCTACCACGCGACCGACGTCGACACCTACCTCGAGCGGGCGCTGGCGCAACTCGGGCCGGCGACCTCCGGCGACGGGTACGCCCTCAGGTAGGCCCCATCGCCGGGCGGGCGTGGGTTACGCGGGTTCGTACAGACACACCTGCTGTTCGCCCTTGGTCACCTTGGGCGCGCGGCCGCGGTAGCCGATGGCGCCCTCGCCCACCCGCTGGTACGTGCCCACGAAGGCGTCGCCGGGGCCGGTGAACGCGACAGTTCCGCTGTTGCCGCGCTTGTCCCGCCAACTGGCCCTGGTCAGCGGCAACGAGTCGGCGCCGACCGCGAAGGCGGTCTCGTTCGAGCGGTGCCAGCCGCCGCCCCACCCCTCCTCCGTCTGAAAGCGGCGCCTCGCCACTGCGGCGTCGGGGTGATCGGCCCGCCACCGCCCGGTCAGCTTGCCCCGGATCTCACACGGAAGCTCCGCGCCAGCCGGTCGGCACCAGCCGTAGAAGGCGTCCAGCTCGGAGGTGAGGGTGACCGCGTACTCCGCGCCGGAGGCGTCCGCCCAGGCGAGGTCGGCCAGCAGGCTCTGCTCGCCCCGGTCCACGTACACGGTGATGTCCGGGCCGGGCTGCCACCGGCGGCCCCTGGCCGGCAGGAGTCGGGTCGAGTACCGGAGCGCCGGCTCCTCGGCCTCGCGCTGGTCTATGGCCCGCGCGGACCGGCCCCGGTCGAACACCGCGTCGAGGGTGATCCGGTTGAGCCGGAGCGTGCTGCGGGCGTCGATGGCAGTGGCGAGCCGGAGCTTGTTGGCGCCCGGCCGCAACCAGCCGGCGGGTACGACGAAGTCCATCTGCTGGAAGAGGTCGCCGCCGCCCGGGATGCGCCAGCCGTGCACCAGGCACCGGTCGTTGACGGTGATGTCGAGCGGCGCGAACCCGGGGGCACCGCCCAACCTGGACACGAGCGCCACGATCCCCAGGGTGGCCTCCCCGCCGGCGTCCGCCGCCGCAACGTCGAACGTCAGCTCCACGCAACCGTCGGCGTCGAGCGTGAGATGCCCCCCGGTCGCGGTGCCGCGGTCGACGCGCAGGACGGCGTTCGCGGTCACCGCCGATCTTCCGGCGAAGGTCACATAGGTCGGTTGCATCGCGCGATGCTATCCGCCGCGCGCAGGGGCAGCGCTCACCCCGGGTTGGCGCCCTCGCCATCCCGCCGGGCCAGCGTGGCGCCCACGCCAGCCTGCTGCTGCGGATGGCGACGGAAAAGGGGCGGCCTTTGCCACGGCCGGCAGCTCCTGCACCACCCGCTGGTCTCCGACGGGTTCACGGCGCTTTGGGAACGAGGGCGGATGACCTGACCGCCGAGGCGGTGGTGATCCGACCACGCTTCCGTCCGCTCTTCACCGACGAGGAGTTGGCCATCGCCAGCAATCGGGTGGTGGACGCCTCCGCACAGGCATCCTGAAGAGCAGTTCGTAAGGACATGCGGGGCGCAATGCCCAGGGGAGTTATCACGGTGCCATAGCATCGATGCTATGGCCTGGGGTAGCGTGGAGCTGGAACCAGAGATTCGAGACTGGCTGGAGGGGCTGCCAAGCGCAGACTTCGCGCGAGCGGCGTTCTATATCGACCTACTTGGGAGTAGGGGAGTTCTCCTCGGCGAGCCGCACTCCCGGCAGCTCGACGGCAAGCTGCGAGAGCTGCGCTTCTACCTGGAGCGCGATGCGGTCCGGGTGACGTACTGGATAGCCTCCGATCGACGGATCATCCTGCTGACCGTGTTCCGTAAGACGCGTATGCGGGAGGACCGGGAGGTGGAACGAGCCCGCCGGGCGTTCGAGCGATGCGTGGCGGAGCGGCACACGGTGAACAAGGGGGCGGAGCGATGAGTGATCGCGTCGACTGGAACGACCTGCGTGACCGCCGGATGGCGGAGCCCGGAGCCGCCGAGGCGTACGAGGCGACGCGCATCGCCTTCGAGCTCGGTCAGGAGGTGCGGCATCTGCGGGAGCGATACGGCTGGAGCCAGAGCGAGTTGGCGAGGTCTGCCGGTATGACGCAGTCCGCCGTTGCCCGGTTCGAGGCGGGCGGCACAGTGCCGACCCTGCCGGTCCTGGAGCGTCTCGCACGGGCGCTCAACATGAAACTGGACGTCAGGTTCGCTCCGAACGCCGACGCCGCCTGAGCACTCCCTCCCGAGGCGCGGTTTTGTGTGGTGCGCGCCGGCCACGCTGCTGATGCAGCCGCAGGGAGGTCAGCCGGTCCAGCACCTCTCGGCGGGTGCTCATGCGGCGATGGTTCGGGCGGTGGCGTACACGTCGGCGGGGAGGGCGTGTGCCAGCCGCCAGATGATCCGCATGGGCCGGTCGCCGGTGTGCTCGCGGTAGGTCATCGGGCCGGCGTAGAGGTAGGCCGGCGCGCCCAGGTCCCGATCGGCGATCCGGGTCTCCCGCACGAACAGGTGCACGGTCGAGCCGCGCGAGCTGTGGTGGATGTAGCGCTGGCCGGTCGCTGAGGCCGACGACGTGGTGCTCTGCGACTCCCACTGGAACAGGCTGTCGGTGATGGCCCGGTCGGCGTACATGGTGGTGGGGGAGTAGTGCGCCTCCGACTTGACCAGAGTGACGAAGAAGAGATCGGCCTGGGCGCCCGGCAGCCACTTCACCCCCTCGCGCAGCGATCCCGGGTTCGGCATGCCGAAGGCGGCGCACGCCTCGTTGCGGCTGTAGCGGGCGTGCACCCGCAGCGGCACCTCCGCCGACAGCGGCTGCGGCGTGACCCGGTGGATCCGCTCGCGCAACACCTCGGCCACCTGCCGCAGCTCGGCGCAGCGGGCCGGCTCCGCCCAGAGCCGCGCCAGCCGCTCGTCCCGCGAGGTCAGCGGCGCGTTCGGCCCCCACAGGTCGAAGTGCAGCATGTCCCACAGCCGCCCGGCGTCCGGCCGCTCGCCCGCCGCCACCCGGGCCAGCAGGTCCAGCCGGTCCGGGTCGTCGAGGTGCAGCATCCGCCCGATGGCCCGGCCCAACTCCCGGTCGTCCGGTCCCGGCGTCGACGGCTCCAGCCCGGCGAGCCGGCGCAGCCCGGTCCACCCGCCGATGGCTGCCGACCGGTAGACGTCCTCGATCTCCACGCCGGTCTCCCGCAGGAACCCGGCGAGGCTGACGTTCCCGAGGTGCCGCAGCTCCGCCAGCAGGCCGTTCTTCGACGTCGGCATGACGGTACGCAGGTTGTCGAGCACCTTGTCGCGGGCGACCGGGTCCAGCTGGATGTGGCAGCCGCTGGGCAGCGACGGGAAGTCCTGCTCGACCGCATCCCTGATCTCTCGGCGGCTGACGCCGGTCAGCGCGCGCCAGCGCAGGTCGAAGCGGAAGTTGGCGTGCTGCCCGCCGATGAAGTCGAGCACCGTCAGGCAGGGCTTGTCGTCGTCCAGGCGCAACCCACGGCCGAGCTGCTGGAGGAAGATCGTGGCGCTCTCGGTGGGCCGCAGCATCAGGATCGTGTCGACCATCGGCAGGTCGACGCCCTCGTTGAACAGGTCGACGGTGAAGAGCACCCGCAGCTTGCCGGCCTTGAACTCCCGCAGCAGGTCCTGCTGCACGGGCCGGTCCACCTGGGAGGTCACCGCCGCCGACGGCACGCCGTACCGGGTGAACCACTCGGCCATGAACCGGGCGTGGGCGATGCTCACGCAGAACCCGAGCGCCCGCATCCGGTCCACGTCGAGCGTGTCGCGTACCGCCTTCAGCACCAGCCGCGCCCGCGCGTCGTTGCCGGTGTAGAGGCCGTCGAGCTCGCCGAGGTCGTACCCCTGGCCGCGCTTCCAGCGCAGCCGCGACAGGTCCACGTCGTCGTGCAGCCCGAAATACTGGAACGGCGCGAGCAACTGCCGCTCCAACGCCTCCCACAGGTGCAGCTCCACCGCCACCCGGCCGTCGAACCACCGCCGCACGTCGCGACCGTCGGCCCGGTCGGGGGTCGCCGTCAGCCCCAGCAGTACGCGCGGCCGAAGCCGCTCCAACAGCCGGGCGTACGTCGGTGCCTCCGCATGGTGGAACTCGTCGACGATCACCATGTCGTACGCCTCGGGGTCGATCTCCCGTCGGTGTAGCGACTGGATGGAGGCGAAGACGTGCCGCCACCTGGTCGGGGTCTTGCCCCCCACCAGGATTTCGCCGAAGCTGCCGTCGAGCATCACCTGCCGGAACGTCGCCAGGCTCTGGGTGAGAATCTGCTCCTGGTGGGCGACGAAGAGCAGCGAGTCGACCTGGCCGTTGCGGTGCAGGCGCCGGAAGTCCAGCGCCGCGACGACCGTCTTGCCGGTGCCAGTGGCCATCACCACCAGGTTCCGGTGCCGGCCGTGCACCTGCCGCTCGGCGTCCAGGTCGGCGAGGATCTCCGCCTGGTACGGGTACGGCCGCACGTCCAGGTTGGCGATCTGCGTGGGCGAGTCCTCGCGCCGCTCCCCGCTGAGGGCGTTCCGCAGCCGCTCGGCATCCCTGCTGGCGTCGTAGTCCTCGAACGCCGGGTCGTTCCAGTAGTCCTCGAACGTGGCGGTGAACGTGTCGATGACCTGCGGCTGCTCGACGTTGGAGACGCGCACGTTCCACTCCACGCCGTCGATCAGCGCGGTCTTCGACAGGTTGGACGATCCGACGTACGCGGTGCTCATGCCGTTGCCCCGGCGAAACAGCCACGCCTTGGCGTGCAGTCGCGTGGTCCTGGTCTCGTAGGACACCTTGATCTCGGCGCCCAGCTCGGCGAGCCGGTCGAGGGCCCGCTGGTCGGTCGCTCCCAGGTAGGTCGTGGTGATGACGCGCAGCTTGCCGCCCCGGGCGATCAGCTCGCGGATGGCGGGCTCGACGATGCGCAGGCCGTACCACTTGATGAACGCGCAGAGCAGGTCGACCTGCTCCGCCGACGCCATCTCGTGGGTGACCTCGTGGCCGATGCGCGGCTGGTGGCGGCCGTTGACCAGCAGCGCGCCGGTGGAGAGCGGAGTGGTGGGGCGTTGTGGGAAGGCTGGTTGCGCGGGCGGGGCGGGTGGGGCGGCGATGGCGTGCAGGAGGTGCCTGGCGTCGGTCACCTGGTCCTGTGCCGTTGACGCCTGAGGGCTCTCGGCGGCGATGGCGTCGGCGATGCGGTTGGCGAGTTCGATCTGGCGGTGGAGCTTGTCGTCGCCGCTGGGGACGGCGTGCAGGGCTCGGTGGGCCAGGGCGGCGATGTGACGGGCGAGGGCGTCGGGGGCATCGGCGGGGTCGAGCTTGTGGTGCTGGACGAGGGCGGGGTCGACGTGCTGGAGGCGGGTGGCCAGCTCGCGGGTGATGAGGTGCTCGTAAATGCCCCGCTCAAGATCCCTCACTCGGGCACGGTAGCCGGCCTCGCACCGGACCGTCTTACCGTGCCGCGCTCAACTGTTGTCGACTACGTGACAGTCTTGCTCTCATCTCATCTCATTTCGCGTGGCTTGGCACGGGCTGCTTCACCATGACGTTGTAGGTGGCCACGTGCTCCCAGCCGGGCCGGAGTTTGGTGACCTTTCGCCATCTCCAGCTCCGGTAGGCGGCCTGGGCTGGGGTGTTGTCCGGCTCTGCCAGCAGGGTGGCACGTTTCTCGGTACGCCCAGCGAGTAGCTCGTCGTGCAGCGACTTGGCGATCCCTCGGCCGCGCCACTCAGGGGCCACCATCAGTTCGCTGATGGCGAAGGTCCGTTTCCCGTCCTCGTCGGTGAACCTGGTCGGGATGGGCTCGTGGATGCCGCCCTACCATCCGGTCTCGGCGGGTAGCGGGAATCCGTAGATACCACCCGCGTCGCCCACGACCACCCCGACCTGGCCCCGGACCTGCCCGCCATAATCGTGGACCTTCCGTCCAGACCCTGGTCGCTCCGGCAGCGCAAGCAACGCACCGCTCCGGCGTCCCCACCACGGTCCGCTCGTTGACGCCGCCCGCCGGTGGGCTACTCACCGGTCATGCCCCTATGGGCGGGGCAGCTCGACAGCATCGGCGACCCGAAAGGCGAGCGACGCAGCGTTGCATCCGGGCAATGGTCTGTCAGGCGTACACGCCCTGCACGGCTTCGACGAACGCTTGCCCACTCGTCGAGGGCGCCCCATCCTTCGTCGGGAACAGCTCCATTCGTAGGTCGTACGTCAGTTCAAGCTGAACGCCGGCACCGTCGGCGTCCTTGTTGACGAAGTTCGCGGTCGACGTACCAGCGATGTCTGCGGGCGCGGGCTGGACGACGCTGAAGCCGGCGGCACGTAGGGCTGTCGCCAGCTCCGCGCCGGTGGCGGTATCCCGTCCGCCGATGTAGACGACCTTGCCCGCCTTGGACGTGCCGTGAACCGACAGTGCGTGGGTCCGCTGGCCGATCAGGATCAGGCATTCCTCGACGTCCCAGTTCTCACTCGTGACGTGTAGCCGCGGGAAGTTCTGGCCAGCCGGCAGCATGCCCTTGAACTGGCACTGGGTGTGGTTGGCGCCCGCGATTGCGCTCGCAGTCTCGCTGGTGCGTGATTCGATCGAGCCACCGTGTGGGGCGACGACGATCAGCGGTGAGCTGGTGATCTTCCAGCTGAGTTCGTAGGCGACGCCCGCCTGTTCGACCTTGCGTAGCGCGGTCATGGACGGATACTCGGTCACACTGCCTACTGGCGCGGCTGCCTGCTGCGTCGGCGCGTTGCCTACCCGAGCAATGCCGTATCCAGTCAGCAATACGAGCGGAACGGCGAGGGCGTTGAGCATCCATCGCATGTGTCTGTTCAAGGGATTCTCCTTGTGGCCGCGTCGATTCGCCTCGTTGACTCTATCCACCGAGGTCACTCTGTGCGGGGCGGTATGCGCAGCGCGTGTTCGTACCGTCCTCGGCGCCAAGCAGCCGCGACTCAGGCGCCTGAGTGACGAAGGCATGCACAGCGTGTATCGCTGTCACGATCATCGCGGCAAAGCGGGAGCCCTGGCCGGAGTCGAAGGTCGACGTATGGCCCGGCCGGTGCTGGCTCCAGAACTGCGTCGATCCCCGAACGACACAGCTCCGCTCCCGCCCGCCCCGGCGCCACTCCAGCAGCCGTATCGCGAGGGGCAGAAGAACGTGACCACCCTGATGGGCACTCTTTCGGCCCTGATCATCGCCACCGCGGAGGAAGCCGAAGCCCGGGTCGAGCTGGGCGACTGGGCGTGGCCGCGCAGGAGGCGGTCGGCCGGTGGCTGCGCCATGTGGTGGCCGACGCGGAGCTGTCGCCGTACCTCATCGGGGTCGACCTGGAGCGGCTCGGCGCTCATCTGGCGGCGGACCTCGCCGCGGCCGTCGAGAGCCAGTTGGCGGCGGACCCGTGGCGGGTTTGGCCTGTCGGAGGAGCAGCACCGGCGCGTCGTCGACAGGGGCGCCGACGACTTCTGGTGCACGCTGGAGGGCCGGAGCCCGCCGAGCGGGGCGACGCCCTGACCATCGCCCTCGGCCACCACCGCCCCGACCACGACGTGTACGTCTGCGGCCCGCCGCCGATGCTCGCCGGCGCGCGGCTGCGGCTGCTCGCCGCCGGAGTGCCCGCCGACCGCATCCACCTGCCGGCCGAGATGGCGCCCTGACGGCCGCCTACCGCAGCCGGCGCGCAGCACGCGGCCCGGCGAGCGGCTCGAAGGGTCAGGCCCCGGGCGGCTGGTACGCCACCTGCATCCCGAGCGCCTCGTCCACTTCCTCCGGGGCCAGCAGCGGGCTGATCCGGGAGTCCAGGCCGCCGGACGCCCGGATGGTGACGGCCAGGGCGGCGGCGGTCCGAAGGTCCGGAAGATCGCACACCACGTACGTGTCGTACTGGCCGAACCCGAAGTACAGCGCCTCCATCCGGCCGCCGGCATTCTCGATCAACGCGCGGACCACCTCGGCGCGTCTCGTCCCGCCGTCCTGCCTCAGCCCGTGGAGCCCCTCGACCGTGTAGGTCGACGTGAGCATGAACTTCGCCATCCAGGCACCACCTCCACATCCGGCGCGCGGGTACCCGGTGTGACGGTGACTAGTCCTGCCGCTCCAGGTTTCCTGGACAGCCGTCGACGCTCTACAGTCGACGGCCTCATCGAGGCGACGGCGAGAGGGCACAAGTGCGGATCGGCATCAACACGTGGGCGTGGGCGGCACCGCTGACCGACGAGGCGCTCGCCGCACTGGCCCCACGGATCAGGGCGTGGGGCTTCGACGCCATCGAGCTGACCGTCCAGGCGCCGGGGGACTGGGACCCCGCCCGCGCCGCCGACCTGCTCGCCGGGCTGGGCCTGGCCCCCGCCGTCTGTGCCGGCCTGCTGCCCGAGCACGACCTGCTCGCCGACGACGAGGAGGTCGTGCGGCGTACGGAGGAGTTCGTGCGGCACTGCGTGCGGGCCGCGAGCCGGGTGGGGGCCGCCGTGGTGGCGGGCCCGCTCTACGCCCCGGCCGGCCGTCGCTGGCTGCTCGACGCGGACGCCCGGCGGGCGGCCACCGCCCGCCTCGTGCAGCGGCTCCGACCGCTGGCCGACGAGGCCGCCGGGCAGGGCGTGACGATCGCCCTCGAACCGCTCAACCGGTTCGAGACGAGCCTGCTCAACACCGTCGACCAGGCGCTGGAGGTGGTGGCCGGCGTCCCGGGCCTGGGCCTGGCGCTGGACACCTTCCATCTCAACATCGAGGAGCGCGATCTGCCGGCCGCCCTCCGGCTGGCCGGCGACCGGCTCGCGCACGTGCAGGTGTGCGGCAACGACCGCGGGGCGCCCGGCGGCGACCACCTCGACTGGCCGGGGATGTTCGACGCCCTGGCCGGCATCGGCTACGCCGGCCAGGTGAACATCGAGTCGTTCACCGCTGAGGCCCTGGCCGTGCCGATGTCCGTGTGGCGGCCCCTCACCGCCGACCCCGACACGCTCGCCACGGAGGGGCTGGCCTTCCTGCGCGGCCTGACCAGGGCGTAGTGTCCCGTAGACCTCGCGGGGAGGGGGAATCGATGCGCTCCGGGCTGGAGGTGCCGCCGGCGGTCGAGGCGGAGCGGGTCATCGCCGCCGTACTGGCCGACCTGCGCTCCGGCGACCACCGCGGCGTGGTGGTCGACTCGCCGCCGGGGGCCGGCAAGTCGACCCTGGTGGTGCGCGCCGCCGTCGAGCTGGCCGCCGCCGGCGAGCCGTTGATCATCATCGCGCAGACCAACGAGCAGGTCGACGACCTCATCGACCGCCTGGCGCGCAAGGCGCCCGAGCTGCGCATCGGGCGGCTCTCCGCCGCCGACTACCGGCCGTCCGAGCGGGTCAGGGGCCACGAGACGGTCCGGGTCGGCGCGAAGGTCGCCGACCTCGGCGGTCCGGCCGTCATCATCGGTACGGCCGCCAAGTGGGCCACGGTCGCCGAGGGCTCCTGGCCGTGGGCGATCGTCGACGAGGCGTACCAGATGCGCTCGGACGCCCTGCTGCGCGTGGCCGGGCGGTTCGAGCGGGCGCTGTTCGTCGGCGACCCCGGTCAGCTCGACCCGTTCTCGACGGTCGAGACGGGGCGCTGGACGGGCCTGACCTGGGACCCGATGCAGTCGGCGGTGGCCGTGCTGCTGCGGCACAACCCGGCGCTGCCGGTGCACCGGCTGCCGGTGTCGTGGCGGCTGCCCGCCTCGGCGGCGCCGGTGGTGGCGGCGGCGTTCTACCCGTTCACCGGGTTCCGGGCCGGCACCGGCCCCGCCGACCGGGCGTTGCACCTCGGCGGGCCCGGGGCGGGGGACGCCCTGGACCGGGCGGTGGACCTGGCTGCGGCCACCGGCTGGGCGCTGTACGAGCTGCCGGCGCGGCAGACCCTGCGTACCGATGCCGAGGCCGCCTCGGCCTGCGCGGCGCTGGCGCTGCGGGTGCTCGAACGCGGCGCGGTCGCGGTCTCCGAGCACGCGCCGGCGGGCGCGCCGGTCACCGCCGACCGGATCGCCGTCGGCGCCGCGCACCGCGACCAGGCCGCCGCCATCCGCGCGCGCCTGGGGCCGGCGGGGGCCGGCATCACCGTCGACACCGCCAACCGGCTCCAGGGCCGGGAGTACGACGTGACGATCGTGCTGCACCCGCTGTCGGGGCGGCGCGACGCGACCGCGTTCCACCTGGAGTCGGGGCGGCTCTGCGTGCTGGCGTCGCGGCACCGCCAGGCGTGCGTCGTGGTGGCGCGCGCGGGGATCGGCGAGCTGCTGGACGCCCACCCGTCGACGGAGGCCGTGCACCTCGACGTGCCGGTCAAGTTCCCGGACGGCTGGGAGGCGAACCAGACGATCCTCGCCCTGCTCGCCGGCGTCGGCGTGCCGGCCGACGGTATCCGGCATCCCGGCTGACTCGCCTCTGGCGGGTCCGCCCGCCGTCGGAAGCGCGGTCGAGGGGCTTCCGGACCCATCGATCATCGTGAGAGGGTGCTACCCAGGGTGTGTGGGCGAGCACATGAGGTGATGGTGTGGATGCTTCCGGCGGTCCATCCCGGTGGTCGGTCGAGAGGTTCGGCCACCCGCTGGCGGCGGCCCTGCGCCAGGGGATTCCGGCCGCCCTCCATCGCGCCGTCGAGCTGGCGCGAGGCGCGCGCGAGGCGCGCGCGAGGCGCGCGCGAGGCGTCGGCACTCGACACCGACCACGCGTTCGGGCCGGTGCGCTGGAAACAGCAGTACGAGGTGCTGCACGAGCACCTGATGGAACTCCCCGGCGTGACGGACGTCCATCCTCCCCGCGCCCAGGTGCGCGTCACCATCTGCCGCGACCATCTCCTGCTGCCCTGGCGGTACGCGAAGCGCGGCGACGTCGACATGAGGGACGTCCGGCCGGGCAGCGACCTCAGCCGGTTGATCCGGGACCTGCTGATCCTCTTCGGTCCCGAGCCGAGCCACCGGGAGGTGCCGTTGCCGCTGATGCCGCTGACGCCCGAGGAGGAGCGGGACCGCTCGGCCCTCCGGGAGGCCATCGAGAAGCTGGCTCCCCGGCCGAGCGTGCTGCTGGTCGGCTTCGCGTGCAACTCCGACGCGGGCCTGCTCCGGGTGTCCTGGGGCGAGGCGGCGCTCATCGGGAATCGGGAGCTGGAGTGGGGTCACGTCGAGGACCTGCCGCTGCCCGGGAGGCGCGTCGGATCGTGAACCGTCGTCGTGACGCCTGACGAGGAGCGCGCGCCGAGTCGGTTACTGGACGTAGTCGGTTTGGAGATAATGCCTGGTCGTCTGACTGCATAGCGTGAGCACGTCATTTCGAGTGCCTCGGTGGCGCGTGACGGCCCGTCGTGACGCGGGCCTTCGCCGGCCGGGGCGACAGACAGGAGAGTCAGATGTCAGCTCAGGCAACAGCCCGCCGGCTCGGCCCCCGCGCGCTTGGGATCGCCGTCGGCCTCGCCGTGGCGGTGGTGGTGGTCGTCCCGGCCGCCCCCGCCTCGGCCGCCGTCCCCGGCCTCGTGCGCATCGCCGTGACGAGCGCCAGCAACTCGACCGACTTCCGCAGCGTCACGGCGACCTGCCCGGTGGGCAAGGTGCTGACCGGGACGGGCTACGAACTCAACGGGGCGACCGGCGAGGCGGTGGTCGACGACCTGCGCCCCAACGGCGGCCCGGCCACCGCGCCGACCGCCGTCACCGTCGGGGCGTACGAGGCGGAGGCGTTCGCGGGCAACTGGTCCCTCACCGCGTACGCGATCTGCGCCAACCCCGTCGCCGGTCTGGTGCGGGTCTCGGCGGCCGGCGCCAGCAACTCGAACGACTTCCGCAGCGTCACGGCCGCCTGCCCGGTGGGCAAGGTGCTCACCGGGACGGGCTACGAGCTCAACGGCATCATGGGCGAGGGCGTCGTCGACGACTTCCGCCCCAACGGCGGCCCGGCCGCCGCGCCGACCTCGGTCTTCGTGGGCGCGTACGAGGCCGACGCCTTCGCCGGCAACTGGTCCGCGACGGCGTACGCGATCTGCGCCAACCCCCTCGCCGGCCTGGTCCGCACCTCCGCGGTGAGCCCCAGTGACTCGAACGACTTCCACAGCGTCGCCGCGGCCTGTCCGATCGGGAAGGTGCTGACCGGGGCCGGCTACGAGCTCAACGGCATCATGGGCGAGGGCGTCGTCGACGACTTCCGCCCCAACGGTGGCCCGGCCGCCGCGCCGGCCACCGTCACCTCCGGCGCGTACGAGGAGGACACCTTCACCGGCAACTGGACCAACACCGCGTACGCCATCTGCGCGACGGCGTAGTCACCACGCGCCGGCCGGTGGTGCCGACCCGATCCGGGGGCGGTGCCACCGGCCGGCCCTGCGCGGCCGGCGCGCGTCAGGCGAACGTGTCGCCGAACTCGCGTACGCCGTCCACGTCGAGGGTGATCCGGCTGTTGTCGGTCCACCGGCCGGTGGCGGCGCGCCAGCTCAGGTCGTCGCGTTCGTCGATGTCGGTCCAGCCGTGCCGGTGGTGGCGCAGCTGGATCGGCCCGGACGACGCGCCCGGGGCCAGGACGCCCTCGGTGAAGTTCAGCTCCACCCAGCCGGGGATCGGCGTGCCCGGCAGCGGGTACCGGGTCGGCGTCGGGGTGGGCGTCGGCGGGCCGCCGGGCGGCAGGGGCGGCGGGAAGAACGTCATGCTGCGGCGGATCCGGTCGCAGCCCAGCGCCGCCCAGTCGCAGTTCAGCACGAGGGAGGTGTTGCCGCCCTCGAACACCAGGTGGTAGCGCACCCGCACGGTGGCCAGGTCGAGCGGCGCGGTGCCGGTGTTGGTGACCTGGAGGACGTGCTGGATCTGGTTGTCCGTCGGTGACCAGTCGAGGTTGAGGTAGCTGACCTTGGCCCGCCCGTACGCCGTGCGGACACCGGTGGCGGGGGAGGGGTCGGAGTAGCCGCCGAGGGTGTAGGCGCTGACGACGAGCCGGTACTCGCTGCCCGGCGCCAGGTTGGTCAGCGTCAGGGTGGTGGCGGTCGTGCTGCCGAGGCTCCGGTAGACGTACGGGCCCAGCTGCGCCCGCACCTCGTACGTGATCGGTTCCTCGCCGGCCGGCTCGCCCACCCAGGTCGAGGGCGTCCAGGACAGGGTGAGGCGGTGGGGCTCGTCGACCAGGACGACGGGGCTGCCGGGCGTGGTGAGCGCCGGGGCGTCGTCCGCCCGCGCGGCGCCGACGGCGAAGGAGCTCAGCAGCGCGGCGAGGACGGCGGCGGTGGTGACGCGACGGACACGCATGACGGGGATGCTACGAGCATCGATGGATGCTTATCAATCGTTAGGCGCGTATCCGACCCGGCGGGGGAGCGGCGGCGGCCGACAGCACATCGACCGGGATTCCGCCGCCGTCGATCACCGGCGCCGGTGTCGGTTCACCGATAGCGGAGCACCCCTCCTGATCTACGTCTGTCGATAGCGTGTCGTGGTACAGGCCGTCCATGAAAGGCGGACCATGAACGATTCCCACACCTCACTGTCCCGGCGTCGGATCCTGCTCGGCGCCGCCGCGGCCTCGGCGGTCACCGTCGCCGGGGCGACCGCCGCCCACGCCGCGCCATCCACCGCAGCACCCGCCGGGGAGGCGCCCCCGGCGCGGGAGGCCCGGCGTCTCGTCGTCCGGGACCGGATCGCGGGCGCCCGGCTCGCCGACGGCCCGGCCCGCATCCAGGCGGACCTCCACGAACTCCTCGAGGCCTGGCTGGCCTTCTGGTCGGCCAACTCGCCCCGGGTCTGGAGCACCCCCGTGGAGGTCGAGGGCCGGGTCGGCGCCGGCGGCGACACCTTCACCCTGCACGCCATCCGGGTCACCCGCGACGACGAGACGCGGGACGCCTTCGCCGCCGGGCGGTCCGACGCCGCCCACCTGGCCACCCTCGCCAGCCTGCACCACCACTTCCCGGCGGTGCGCGTCGAGGCCGACGGCGCACTGCGGGTGGCCGACGGCCCCGCCGGCTGGACCGGCTCGGGCGAGCAGGTGGCCTTCGCGGTCACCGCCTGCCGCGAGCTGTGGGGGCTGCGCACGGCCGACCCGACGAACTGGCGGGAGCACGTCAGCCGGGCCGGGCACGCGATCGACCCCGCCTCCCGCTCCGGCTGGGCGGCGTTCACCAGAGCGAGTCTGCGGCGCGGGCTGCGGACCGAATCGTACTGACCACCGGAGGTAGGACATGGCACGCAGCGAATTCCGTTTCGTCGTCGACGGCGTCGACCTGACCACCGAACAGCAGAGCCTGATAGCGAGCGAGATCCAGAAGGCGGGCCTCAACGCCCTCTCCGTCGCCGGCAGCAGATTGACCACCCCGCTCGCCGTCGGGCACGCCAACCTCAAGCTCCGCCCCGAGTGGTACGGCATGTGGGTCATCGACGGCCCGTTCGCCCAGGAACTCGGCCAGAAGATCAACGACATCGGCTTCTGGATGCAGCGGTGACGGACACCGCCCACCGGCCGGACCCGCCGGAGCGGATGTGCCCGAGCACCCCCGCGGCCAACGCCACGGTGTTCCTCGGCATGATCACTCCGGCGGGGCGGGTCGCCTACGTGACGCCCGCGCTGCCGGCCGAGGTCGCCCTCGCCCAGGCCGGCACGGACACGCCGGTCGAGTCGCGCTACCGGCTGGCCGGCCCGTGCGTGACCGCGAAGTGCGGCTTCTGGACGGGCGAGCACTGCGGCCTCGGCGAGCGGGTGGCGGCGTCCTTCCAGGAGACCGCCGGCCCGGCGGAGGACGACCTGCCGCGCTGCGCGATCCGCCGGACCTGCCGGTGGTACGCCGAGCAGGGCCGTGCCGCCTGCGCCGCCTGCTCCCACGTGGTCACCGACGCGCGCTGACCTCCGCTGCACGGCGTCGTTCCTTGTGCGGAGGATCGCGGCGCCCGCCGGGTAAAGGGCTCGCGATGTCCTACCGTTCCGCTACGGTCTGTGCGTCATGGATCCGCGGTACGACGAGGACGTCATCGGGCGGGAGCATCCCGCGGGTCTGCTGCGCGCCGAGATCGACCGGGTGACCACCAGCCACGGCGGTCTGGTCCTCGTCGCCGGGGAGCCCGGCATCGGCAAGACGACGCTGGTCACGGCGGCCGCCGGAGAGGCCCGCCGGCGGGGCGCGCTGGTGCTCGGCGCCGCCTGCTGGGACTCCGACAGCGCGCCCGGCTACTGGCCCTGGGTGCAGGTGCTGCGCGGCCTGCGCCGCTCGGCCGACGACTGGGCGCTGGCCCGGGAGTCGGCCGAGCCGGCCCTGGCGACGCTGCTCGGTGAGGCGGCGGGTGGCGCCGCCGGGGAGCCGGCGGACGGCGACGCCGGGGCGGTCGACGGCACGACCGGGGCGGCCGACGGCGCCGGCGGCGAGGCGGCCGGCCGTCCGACCGGTGACGACCGCGTCGACCAGGAGGAGTTCGCGCTGCACGACGCGGTCACCACCGCGCTGGTCGCGGTGTCCCAGCACCGGCCGGTCGTGGTCGTGCTCGACGACCTGCACTGGGCCGACCCCGCCTCGATGCGGCTGCTGCGCTTCGCCGCCCAGCACACCTGGTTCGAGCGGCTGCTGCTGATCGGCACCTACCGCGACGCCGAGGTCGAGTCCCCCGACCACCCGCTGCGCGGGCTGCTGATGCCGCTGGTGGCGAAGGCGACCACGCTCACCCTCACCGGCCTGTCCCGCGACGAGGTGGCCGCGCTGATGACCCGCGCGGCCGGCCGGGCGCCGGACGCCGGTCTCCTCGACGAGGTGCACCGGCGCACCGGCGGCAACCCGTTCTTCGTGGAGCAGACCGCCCGGATCTGGCGTGCCGACGGCCGGATCGGCACGATCCCCCCGGGCGTACGGGAGGCGGTGCGGGGCCGTCTCGCCCAGTTGCCGGCGGCGGTCGTCGAGGCGCTCACCGCCGCCGCCGTGCTGGGCCGGGAGTTCCACCGTCCCGTCCTCGCCGCCTGCGCGGGCACGCCGGCGGCGCAGGTCGACCGGCTGCTCGACCGGGCGGTGACCGCCCGGCTCGTGGTGTCCCGTGGCGGGGGCCGGTTCGCCTTCGTCCACGATCTCGTGCGGGAGACCCTCTACGACGCGCTGCCCGACGACGACCGCCGCTCCCGGCACGCGGCGGTCGTCCGGGCCGTCGACGGCGCACCGGCGCTCGCCGAGCGGCTGATCCCCGCCGACCTGGCCCGGCACGCCCACCTCGCCGGCGGCCAGCTCGACCCGTCCCGCGCCGCCGAGCTGCTGGTCGCCGCGGCCCGTGCCGCGGCCGGCCGGCTGGCCGTGGACGAGTCGGTGGTCCACTTCCGCCGGGCGCTCGAGGTCGCCGACGACCCGACCCGACGCGTGAAGATCATGATCGAGCTGGGTGAACTGCTGCACCACACGGGCGCGGGCGACGAGGCCCGCCGCCTGCTCGCCGAGGCCGCCACGCTGGCCGTGGCGGCCGACGACCCGGTGGTGCTGGCCCGGGTCGCCCTCGTCGTGCACCGCCGCCACGCCGACGGCCCCGGGCGGCTCGCCGACCCGGAGGGTGTGCTGCGGGAGGCGTACCAGCGGTTGATCGGCGAGTCCGCGGTCGCCGTCCCGGTCGGCACGATCGTCACCGACCTGATCGCCGCCACGGAATCCCTGGCCCGGCGCGGGCACGACGACGAGGCGCTCACCTTCAGCCTGTGGGCCCGTCACGACACCACCTGGGGGCTGGGCTCGGCCCGCGACCGGGCCGCGATCACCGCCGAGATCCGCGAGGTGGCGCGCCGCGGTGGCGACCGGGAGACCGTGCTCTGGGCGACCGCGCTGCGCTGGGTCGCCCTGCTCGAGCTGGGCGACCCCCGCTACCACGACGAGTTCACCACCTTCGCCACGGGGGCCCGCCAGGGCGACGCCCGGCACCGGGCGGCCGCCACGATGGACGACGCCATCATCGCGGCCTTCCGTGGCGACTTCGCCCGAGCCGACGAGCTGGTCGACGAGCTGACCGGCCTCAGCGAGTGGGACCACTCCGACTTCGCCTTCATGGGCCACCACCTGCGCTGGTCGCGGCTGCACCTGCAGGGGCGGCCCGACGAGGTCGACGCCCTCCTCGACGAGCTGTCCTCGACCGGCTACCCGCATCCGGAGCTCCTCCGGGGCGTCACCGCGGCCGAGCGCGGCGACGTCGAGGTGGCGCTACGGGTGGCCGCCGGCATCGAGGCCGCCGGCACGACGTACCCGGGATCGGTGTCGCCGCTGTGGCTACGGCTGCGCGCGGGGGTCGCCGCCGCGAGCCGCGACCCCCGCCGCTGCGCCGAGGCCCGGGACGCGCTGCGCCCGTACCGCGGGCAGTGGATGTCGGCGATGTTCGGCTGCGACCTCAGCGGCCCCGTCGACCACTGGCTGGCCCTCGTCGACGCCGCGCAGGAACGCTGGGACGACGCGGTGGCCGGGTTCTCCGCCGCCCGCGACGCCGCCGACCGGCTGGGCGCCCGCCCGTGGTCGGTCCTGGCCCGCGCCGCGCTGACCGACGCGCTTACCGGGCGGGACCGCCCGGGCGACGCGGCGGCCGCCGCCGCGCTGCGCGTCACCACCGCCCGCGACGCCACCGACCTCGGCATGGACCGGAAGGCCCGTCGCCTGGCCGGCGGGCCGCCGACGGGGGCCGAGGCGTCGCCCGCCGGCCGGCCGGGGGCGGTCGCCGCGCCCGCCGGTCCGCAGCCGGCGTCGGCCGTCGCTCCGCTCGCCGGCCCGGACCCGGCACGGGCCGTCCCCGCCGGGCCACCCGGCCCGCAGCCGGTGGTGACCGGGCCGCACGCCGCGCGGGCGGTCGCCGCCGGGCAGCACCCGTCCGCCTTGGGGGAGCAGCCGGACCAGGCGTACGGGTTCCGCCGCGACGGGCCGGTCTGGCAGCTCACCTACGCCGGCGTGGTGGTGCACCTGCCCGACGCGAAGGGGCTGCGCGACCTGCACGTGCTGCTGAGCCGGCCGGGCGTCGACGTCCCGGCGGTCGAGCTGCTCGACCCGGCCGCCGGGCCGGAACTCGTCGCGGCCCGCCGGATGGGCGGCGACCCGGTCCTCGACGACGAGGCCAAGGCCCGCTACCGGCGGCACCTCGAACGGCTCGACGACGAGATCGACCGGGCCGCCGGGCGCGGCGACGGGCGGAGGTTGGCCGACCTCGACGCCGAGCGCGGCGCCCTGCTGGCCGAGCTGCGCGCCGCCGCCGGGCTGGCCGGCCGCAGCCGCCGCCTCGGCGACGAGGCCGAGCGGGCCCGCAAGACGGTCACCGCCCGCATCCGGGACGCGCTGCGCAAGCTCGACCAGCGGCACCCGGGCCTCGCCGCCCACCTGCGCGACACCGTCTCCACGGGCAGCACCTGCCGCTACCTCCCGCCCGAACCACTGCCCTGGCGCCTCTAGCCCCCGGGCACCGGCCGGTCGTCGACGTCGCGGGCCGGTAAACCCCGCAGCCCTCCGCGGTGTCTTGCTGACTGAGAGAGCGGGAGGGGCCAGATGCGAGATGCGCACGGCGCGGAGTTCGACGACTTCGTCCGTACCCGGTCCGTGGCGCTGTTGCGGGTGGCCTACCTGCTGACCGGTGACCGACACGCGGCCGAGGACCTGCTTCAGGAGGTGCTGGAGCAGATGTACGTGCGCTGGCGCCGGGTGCGCACCTTCCCGGAGGCGTACGCCCGGCGGGCCCTGGTCAACCGGTCGATCAACCGGTGGCGGCGGCGGGCCCGGCGGCCGGAGCAGGCGTTGGGCGACAACGACGGGGTCGCCCGGGACCACGCCGACGACATCGCGCTGCGCCAGGCGGTCGTGGCGGCGCTGCGTACCCTGCCACCCCGGCAGCGCGCCGCCGTCGTGCTCCGCTACCTGGAGGACCTGTCGGTCGCCGACGTGGCCGGGGCGCTGCGCTGCTCCGAGGGCACCGTGAAGAGCCTAGCCGGCCACCGGACGACGACGGGAACCGCCACCTGAGTGGCGGTGCCCGTCGTCGGCGGGATCAGCGGCGGTTGTAGCGGTACATGGTCAGGGTGCCGAAGACCACCACGAAGCCGGCGCTCCACAGCAGCGTCCACATGGTGGCCGACGCGTCCGACGTCCCGGACATCACCGCGCGTACCGAGGCCACCAGCTGCGTGATCGGGTTGACCTTGACGAACGCCTGGAGCCAGCCGGGCATCGTGCCGGGGTCGACGAACACGTTGCTGAGGAACGTCAGCGGGAAGAGCACCATCATGCTCACGCCCATCACGGACTTCTCGCTGCGCAGGACGAGGCCGAAGAACGTCCAGACCCAGGAGAACGCGAACGAGAAGATCACCAGCAGGCCGATCCCGGCCAGCACGCCCGGTAGCCCGCCGTCGGGCCGGAAGCCCAGCACCAGCCCGACGCCGAGGATGACCACGGCCGCCAGCACGTACCGCAGCACGTCGCCGAAGATCATGCCGACCAGCGGGGCGGGCCGCCAGACCGACAGCGTCCGGAACCGGTCGAAGACGCCCTTCTCGATGTCGGTGTTCAGCCCGACGCCGGTGTACATGGTGATCATCACGACGCTCGTCACCATGATGCCGGGCAGGAAGAACTGGAGGTAGTCACGCGGGCTGTCGGCGAGGGCGCCGCCGAACAGGTACGTGAACATCAGCACCATGATGATCGGGAACGCCGTCACGTCGAACAGCTGCTCCGGCACGTGCTTGACCTTCAGCAGCGCGCGCCAGCCGAACGTCAGCGACGCCGACAGCGCATTCGGTCGGGGCGGTCGCGCGCCGGGTGCGAGGACGGTGGCCAGCGCCTCCGCCGACGGTACGTAGACGGACGGGGCCCGCCCGGTCGTGGTGGTGGCGTTGGTCATCGGGCTGCCTCCAGCTGGTCGTCCCGCTCGTCGGCCGCGACGGCGGGGTGGTCGGTCAGGGCCAGGAAGACCTCGTCCAGGCTCGGCTGACCGAGGGAGAAGTCGTCGACGAGGATGCCGGCGCGGGCCAGGTCGCCGAGCGCGCGGGCCGCCTGCTCGCTGGCGTCGAGGTCGCTGCCGTCGCCGCCGACCCGCGCGGTCAGCGCGACCGGATCGGGTGCGAGCTGTACCGGCACGCCGAGCGCCGCCTGGAGCAGCCTCTCCGCCTCCGGCCGCTGGCCCGGGTCGCGCAGTCGCAGGTGGACGGTGCCGGAGCCGACCGAGGACTTCAACTCGCCCGGGGTGCCCTCCGCGATCACCCGGCCGTGGTCCACCACCGCGATGCGGCCGGCGAGTTGGTCGGCCTCGTCCAGGTACTGCGTGGTCAGCAGCACCGTCGTGCCGTGCGCCACGACGGCCCGGACGATCTCCCACACCTGGTTGCGGCTGCGCGGGTCCAGGCCCGTCGTCGGCTCGTCGAGGAACAGCAGGTCGGGGGTGTTGAGGATGCTCGCCGCGATGTCGATGCGCCGCCGCATGCCGCCCGAGTACTTCTTGACCTGCCGGTCGCCCGCCTCGGTGAGGCCGAACGCGGCGAGCATGCCCTCCGCGCGCGCCCGGGCGGCCGGCTTTGCGTGCCCGAGCAGGCGGGCGAGGAGCATCAGGTTCTCCAGCCCGGTCAGGTCCTCGTCCACGGAGGCGTACTGGCCGGTCAGGCTCATCCGGGCGCGTACGGCGTCGGCCTCGGTGACGACGTCGTGCCCGAAGACGCGGGCCCGTCCGCCGTCGGGGCGCAGCAGCGTCGCCAGCACGCGTACCGCCGTGGTCTTGCCGGCGCCGTTCGGGCCGAGCAGCCCGTAGACGGTGCCGGCGGGCACCTGGAGATCCATGCCGGCGAGCGCCCGGGTGGCCCCGAACGATCGGGTCAGGCCCTCGGCCTCGATGGCCAGGCCGGTGGTGCGTGTCATGCTCCCTACCTTCCTCATGTGTCACACGTTCAGGAGACGTACGGGCGTGCGGCGCGACCGTCGCGCAGGGCCAGGCCCCACCAGTGGAGCTGGTCGAGCAGGACGTCGGCGGCGCGTTCGTACCGGTCGGCCGTCGGGGGTGACGGCGCGTCGTCGAGCAGGTCGACGCCGACGACATCGCGCATCGTGACCGCGTGCAGTGCGGTGAAGACCGTCCGGAGCTGGTCGACCGCGTGCAGGCCGATGGAACCGCACCCGTACGACACGAAGCCGACCGGTTTGGCCTGCCACTCGTCGTACGCGTGGTCGATCGCCTGTTTCAACGAGCCCGGGAAGCTGTGGTTGTACTCGGGGGTGACCACGACGAACGCCTCCGCCCGCGCGACCTGCGCGACGAACGACCGGACGGCCGGAGTCGGCTCGGCCGGACAGCTCGCGGGAAGGTCGTGGTCGGCGAGGTCGACGACCGTCACCGTCAGCTCGTCGCGCCGCCGTGCCCGGTCGACGAACCAGTGGCCGATCCGGTCGCCCGCCCGTCCCTCCCGGGTGCTGCCGATGATCACGGCGAGGCGCAGCGGCGTCATGGCTCTCCCTCCCGGCTCCGGTCCCACCCGTCAGGCGCGAGACGGCGGCCAGCGCCCCGCCAGATCGGAACTGGCGGGGCGCGATGTCGGCGGCGGGTGCTTCCATGGGCTTCGGAGGAAGGGGTGGCTCATGACCGACGTGCGGATCGAGCCGTGGTGCGGGGACGACCTCGACCTGCTGCGGCGGCTCAACGCGCCCGAGATCCGGGAGCACACGGGCGGCCCGGAGACCGACGCGCAGGTCGTCGCCCGGCACGAGCGCTACGTGCGGTTCGGCGGCACCGGGCAGGGGTGCATGTATTCCGTCGTGCTGCCCGACGGCAGCAGGGTGGGCAGCGTCGGCTACTGGGAACGCGAGTGGCGCGACCAGCGGGTCTACGAGCTGGGCTGGGCCGTGCTGCCGGAGCACCAGGGCAGAGGGCTGGCCACCGCCGCCGTCCGGGCCGCGGTGGCCGTCGTACGCGCCCGGCGCAACCACCGCTGGGCGCACGCCTACCCGTCGGTCGACAACGCGCCGTCGAACGCCGTCTGCCGCAAGGCCGGCTTCACCCTGCTCGGCGAGACCGAGTTCGAATATCCGCCCGGTCGACTGATGCGCGCCAACGACTGGCGTCTCGACCTGACGGCCTGACGCAGCCCGGCTCATCCCGGGGCGGGGTCCGGCGGGCTGACCGGGCGTGCCGGCGCGGGGCGTCAGGCCCGCTCGTCGAAGAGCACCGGCCAGGGGCGGGGCGTCGGCCCGGGCGGCGGTGCCGGGGGCTCCGACCCGTCGGCCAGCACCTCCGCCGCGAGCTGCCCGAACATCGGCGCGGCCGGGTGCGCGGCCCGGCGCGGCCACGCCGCCGAGGTGCGCCGGACCAGCGGCGAGCCGGCGATCGGCCGCCAGGCGATCCGGGGCTCCCGGCGCGCCGTCGCCGCCGGCTCGACGGCGACCCCGCCGCCCGCCAGCACCAACCCGAAGAGGAACTCCGGGTTCCGCGCGGGGCGGACCCGCCCCGGCGTGAACCCGTGCCGGCGGCAGACCTCCAGCAGGTGGTCGTGCCAGCCGGGCGCGGTGGCCCGGGGCGCGGTCACCAGGTCCAGCCCGGCCAGCGCCGCCAGCTCGACCTCCCGGCCCCGGGCCAGCGCCGAGGCGCGCGGCAGCAGCACCCCCAGCGGTACGTCGACGGCGGCACCGAGGCGCAGCCCGTCGTCGGTGACGGGGTGGTGGAGCAGGCCGACGTCCAGCCGTCCCTCGCCGAGCATCCGCTCCTGCTCGCCGCTGGTCAGCTCGTGCAGGTCCACGTCGAGCCCGGGGGCGCGCCCGGCCAGCCGGTCGAGCAGCGCGCGCAGGGTCACCGCGGGGGTCTCCGGCGGCACCCCCGCCCGGAGCACTCCCGACACCCCGTCGCGCACCTGCCGCATCAGGTTGCGCAGCCGGCCCTCCCCGGCCAGCAGTTCCTCGGCCTCGCCGAGGAGCAACTGGCCTGCGGTGGTCAGCCGCACCTGCCGGCGGGAGCGGTCGAACAGCTCGACCGCCAGCTCCCGCTCCAGGCGCTGCACCGACTGGCTCAGCGGCGGCTGGGCCATGCCGAGCAGCTCGGCGGCCCGCCCGAAGTGCAGCTCGTCGGCGACCACCACGAAGTGCCGCAGGTGCCGGAGCAGGTCCACGGCCGGACCCTACGCCAGTGCCCCGACGCCGGCCGGGGGCGGCGGCTACCGTGCCCAGGTGGCGACGGAGCACATCGGCGAGATCTTCGAACGGGTCGGGGTCACCGGCTGCCTGCACGTGGTCGACCTCGACGCGGTCGACGACGGCGGGGCACCCGAACGGCCCGGGGGCGCGGGATCCGGGCGGCCCGGCGGTGCGGGGCCGGGAGGCGCGGCGCCGGGGCGGTCGGGCGGCCGGCGGGAGGTGGCGGTACGGGCGGACGAGCAGGTGGTGATCGCCTCGATCTTCAAGGTGCTGCTGGTGCTGGAGTTCGCCCGGCAGGTCGTCGCCGGCCAGCTCGACCCCCGGGAACGGGTCCTCGTCACCGCCGACGACCGGCTCGGCGGGTGGGGGATCGCCGGCTGCGCCGACGACGCCGAGGTGTCGCTGCGGGACCTGGCCTACTTCGCCATGTCGGTCAGCGACAACACCGCCGCCGACCTGCTGCTGCGTCGGGTCGGGGCGGACGTGCTGCCGATGCTCGCCGCCGAGCTGGGGCTGCCGCGTACCCGGATCGTCGGCGGCCCCCGGCACCTGGTCGAGACGATGCTCGCCGACGTCGGCGCGCGTACCGAGGCGGACTTCGCCCGGATCTTCCCCACCCTGCCGCCCGAGCGGGTCCGCGCGATGCGGATGTTCGACCCCGCGCACACCACGTCGAGCACCGCCCGGGAGATCACCCGGCTGCTCGGCCTGATCTGGCGCGACGAGGCCGGCCCGCCCGAGGCGTGCGCGATGGTCCGGGGCTGGATGGCCCGGCAGCTCTTCTGGACCCGGCTGGCCGCCGGCTTCCCGCCCGGCGTACGGGTGGCCGGCAAGACCGGCAGCCTGCCGGGTCTGCACCTGGAGGCCGGCGTGGCCGAGTACCCCGACGGCGGGCGGTACGCCATCGCCGTCTTCGTCCGCGCCACGCAGCTCGCCACCCGCCGCATCGACGTGGACCTGGCGATGGGCCAGGCCGCCCGAGCCGCCGTCGAGGTGCTGCGCGCCGGCTGAGTCTGCCGGCCGCACGCGGCGTCGGCAATCCCGCTGAGCTGGTCCGATATGCCGTCCGGTATCGACCGTGTCGGGCATGGATCTTGGACCTGGCGGGGGTCGTGCTGATTGGCTCGACATCGTCCGATCAGCACCACGACGGGGAGAGTTCCGCATGCCCAACATCGACCGCCGCCGCTTCCTGCGCGACGCCGCCGCCAGCACCGCGCTGGTCACCGCCGGCGGGCTCGCCGGCACCGCCCTCACCGCACCGGTCGCCGCCGCCCCGGCCGGCCGCCGCAGCGGCCCGGTCAGCTTCCGCTGGTGGGGTACGTCGGCCTGGCGCGTCGACGTCGGCGACCGGACCGTCCTGGTCGACCCCTTCCTCAGCCGCATCGACACGGGGCTGTTCAGGGGCGCCTTCGACCAGGCCAAGAAGCTGGAGGTCCGCACCGACGTCGTGGACGCCCTGGTGGACCGGGCCGAGACGGTGCTCGTCACGCACACCCACTGGGACCACTACATGGACGTGCCGCACATCGCCGGCCGCACCGGCGCCCGGGTCGTCGGCACGCTGACCGCCTACCACCTCGGGCTGGCGTACGGGCTGCCGTCGGGGCAGCTCAGCCCGGTGCGGGGCGGGGAGGTGCTGGACTTCGGCGCCTACACCGTGGAGGTGGTCAGCTCCCTGCACAGCCGCAACAGGTCGTACTCGATGGCCTTCCCCGGCGTCCGGGTCAGCCCGCCGGCGAAGCCGGAGACCATCGCCGACCTGCCCGAGGGCGACACCCTCGCCTACCAGGTGCGGGTGGCCGGCGGCCCGTCGGTCTTCTTCATGGGCGCCAGCGACTTCAACCAGCGGAACCTGACCGGGCTGGCCCCCGACGTGGCCATGGTGGCGCTGCCGAGCAGCACCGCCACCGCCGACTACGCCGAGCGGCTGCTCGACGCGCTGGACCGGCCGAAGATCGTGGTACCGGTGCACTTCGACAACTTCGAGACCGAGCTGCGCAACCCCGTGCCCGTGGCGCCGACGGACCGCGAGCGGCTGGACGCGCTCCTCGCCGCCGTCCGCCGGGTCTCCCCGCGCAGCCGGGTCGTCGTGCCCGAGTACCACACGGCGTACCACTTCTGAGCGACGGCACGACGGGCCGCGGGCTGCGACCCGCGGCCCGTCGCCGCGTTCAGGTCGGCCGCCGGGGCGGAGCCGGGCGCCGGGGGTCAGCTCGTCGACATCTCGGCCAGGGTCCGCACCGAGCGCCAGTTGCGGGTGGTCGCCACCACGCCGAGCTTCTTCTCCAGGTGGTTGTTGGTGAACTTCGACCGGCCGTAGCCGCCGTCGGGATAGTGCAGGTAGACGTCGCGACCGGCGACCGTGAACGCCAGGTTCTCGCCGCCGGGCACGGCCAGGGCGTCCACGGCGGACCGGCCGGGCGCGGTCGCGAGGAAGACCACCAGCAGCCGCGTCGGGTCGTCCTCCCGGTCGGCGTACGGGTTGCCGCCGGCCACCGCCGCCAGTTCCCGGCCGCTGCGTACCAGCACCGGCACCGTCAGCCCCAGCTCGTCGGCGATGGCCCGCTCGATGCCCCGGGCCAGCGCGTCGGCGTCGCGCACCGTGCTTCCGAAGACCACGTTCCCGCTCTGCAGGTACGTCCTCACGTCGTCGTGGCCGAGGCCGGTGACCAGCCGACGCAGGTCGGCCATGGCGACCTTCGCGCCGCCGACGTTGACCCCGCGCAGCAGCGCGACCCACCTGTCCACCCGACCTCCTCGACCCGACGGTACGGGCCAGCCTAGGGCGTGGGCCGGCGTCGCTCGCCGCCATCGACGCCGGGGCGCGCCGCCCACCGCGCCGCGCTGGAGCGACGCGCCCGTGATCCGTACCATCAGTGCTCGACAGCGGCGCCCGCCACGGGTGCCGCGAGCGGAGCGGGACCACCGACCACCGGCATGCGGGCTCATGCCGGTCGACCGGCGTGCGACCGCCTCCGCGAGAACCTCGCCCAGCGGTCCGCGCGCATCCATCCGTACCGGAAGGACACCGCCATGCGCGCTCCCTGGACGCGCCGTCACCGCCTCCTGCCGGGCCTGTTGGCCCTGGCCTGCCTCGCCACCGTCGCCGTGGCCGCCGCCGTCCCGCTGACCACCCCGCCCGCCCGCGCCGCCGATCCCGTCCTGGTGCTCGACGCCACCTTCGAGGACGGCACCACCCAGGGCTTCCGGTCCCGGGCCGGTGAGACCGTCGCGGTCAGCACCGCCGTCGCCCACGGCGGTACCCACAGCCTGCTAGCCTCCGGCCGCACCGCGAGCTGGCAGGGCCCCGCTCTCGACCTGCTCGACGAGATGGTCAAGGGAACCCGCTACACGCTGACGGTGTGGGTGCGGCTCGCCGCCGGCCAGTCGCCCGGCCAGGTCCGGCTCAGCGTGCAACGCGACTCCGGCGGTACCTCCGCCTACGACCAGGTGGTGGGTGACACCGCGGTCACCGCCGACGCGTGGGTCCGGCTCAGCGGCACGTACGTGCTCGCGCACGACGTGGACGGGCTTTCGGCGTACGTGGAGACGGCCAGCGGCACCGCCGACCTGCACATCGACGACTTCACCATGGCGTACCAGCCGACCAAGCCCGTGCAGACCGACATCCCGGCCCTGCGCGAGGTGCTGGCCGCCGACTTCCCGATCGGGGCGGCGATCGGCAACCGGCAGATCATCGGCGACCAGGCGGTCCTGCTGCGCCGGCACTTCGACACGGTGACGCCCGGCAACGCGCTCAAGTGGGACGCCACCCAGCCGACCGAGGGCACCTTCCGGTGGGCCGACGCCGACACCCAGGTCGGTTTCGCCACCGACAACGGCCTGGCGGTACGCGGACACACCCTCGTCTGGCACCAGCAGACCCCGGCCTGGGTCTTCACCGACACCGACGGCACCCCGCTGACCTCGGACCCGGCCGACAAGGCCCTGCTGCTGTCCCGGCTGGAGGCGCACATCCGCGCGGTCGTCGGCCGCTACGGCGACGCGATCGGGGTGTGGGACGTCGCCAACGAGGTGATCGACGAGAACCAGTCCGACGGGCTGCGGCGCAGCCGCTGGTACGAGATCAGCGGGCTGGACTACCTGCGGACCGCGTTCCGGGTGGCTCGGGAGGTCGCGCCGACGGCGAGGCTCTACATCAACGACTACAACACCAACGTGCCGGCCAAGCGCGACAAGCTGCGTGACCTGGTGAGTCGGCTGCGCGCCGAAGGGGTGCCGATCGACGGGGTCGGGCACCAGATGCACGTCAACGTCCAGTGGCCCTCGATCGCCGAGACCGAGGCGATGCTCCGGGCGTTCATCCCGCTCGGCGTCGAGCAGCAGGTCACCGAGATGGACGTCAGCATCTACGTCGACAACGGCGAGTCCTTTCCCACCCCGCCGGCCGACCGGCTGCTGACCCAGGCGTACCGGTACCGGGACCTGTTCGCCCTCTACCGCCGCTACGCCGACGAGTTGACCTCGGTGACCCTGTGGGGGTTGGCGGACGACGACACCTGGCTGGACACCTTCCCGGTGGCCCGCAAGGACGCGCCGCTGTTGTTCGACACGGAACTCCAGGCCAAGTCGGCGTACTGGGGGATCGTCGACCCGACCCGGATCAACCCGACCCCGACGCCGACCGTCTCCCCGACGGCCAGTCCGACGGTTTCCCCGACGGTCACGCCGACCACGGGGCCGGACTCCTGCCGGGCGACGTACACCGTCATCAACCAGTGGCCGGGCGGCTTCCAGGCGAGCCTCAAGATCACCAATACCGGGGCGCGGGCGCGCGAGGGCTGGACGGTGCGCTGGCGGTTCCCGGACGGGCAGCTGATCAGCCAGCTCTGGAACGGCACGGTTCGGCAGGACGGCCCGGACGTGGCGGTCACCCCCACGTCCTGGAACTCCGCCCTGCCCGCCGGCGGGACGGTCGAGTTCGGCTTCCTCGCCGGCTGGTCCACGAGCAACAACCGTCCGGTCGGCTTCACCCTCGACGGGCTGGCCTGCACGACCGGCTGACCCCGCTGGGATGGCCGGGCCGGGCAGGCCCGGCCATCGCCGTCTCCGGTGCCCGGGCGTCGCGGCGGAGCCGGGCCGGGACCCCGCGGATGCCGGGGACGCCGGCGCTCGTCGTCACCGAGGCGAGCTTCCTCGCCGAGACGGTCGTCCGCTCTGCTCCGGCATCAGAGCCGGCGGATGGCGGCGGAGGCGAGGCGGAACCCGATGGTGCGGTCGACGATGCGGGCGACCAGGTCCGCCTTCCGCAGCCCGGCGACGCCGCGCAGCTCCAGGCTCGCGGCGAGCACCCGCAGGTCGCGGGCGGTCCAGCCGGAGAGGTACGCCGTACCGTCGTCGCGCCGGGACATGGTGGCCAGCGCGGCCCGGGCCGCCACCGGGTCCGGCGCGGACGCCGCCTGCCGGGCCGACGGGCGCGCGGGGACGACACCCCGGTCAGCGGGTGCGGCGGCCGGGCGCGCGGCGGAGGTGCTCCGGTCGGCGGGTGCGGTGGCCGGGTGCCCGGCGGGGGCGAGGCACTCGGCCGGTGGGTCGGGTGGGGTCGGGTCGACCGGCACCACCGCGAGCCGGGCCCGCCCCTGCGCCAGGGCGGCGAGATCGGCGGCGGGCAGCCCTCGGAGCAGCGCGGTCACCAGATCGGCGACGTCGCGGGTCGGGTCGGTCACGCCCCGACCCGCTCGGGCTGGAGGTGGTCGAGGAACTCGGTGGCGAGCTGGCGCAGCTCGTCGCGGACCGCCGGGGTGGCGATCCGGTCGCGCAGCACCACGGGCACGCCGCGCGGGGTGTTCGTGGCGAACGCGGTGACGTTCTCCCGCAGGGGGGTGGGGAAGACCGGCAGGCCGAGCGCCCGGACCTGGTCCATGTAGCCCTGGTGGGCGGCGATCGGCCGCTGCGCCATGAGCTGGATCATCGTGAACACCACGCCGGCGACGTCGGGGGCGACCTTGTGGTGCCGGCGGGTGGTGGCGAACCGGCGGGCGTCGGCGTTGTACTGGTCGACCAGTTCCCGGACGTTGCCGTGCAGGTAGTCGATGCCCAACGTGGACAGGTAGTCGGCCTTCGCGGGGATGAGCAGGTGGTCGCTGGCGATGATGGCCGACTGGGTGACCACGTTGAAGTTCGGCGGGCAGTCGATGAGGACCATGTCGTAGCCGCCGAGCGCGTCGTCGTGCAGCCCTTCGGCCAGGGAGCCGCGCACCCGGAACAGCTCGGCGTCGTACTCGTCGCCGTCGGCCACGGCCCGGGCCAGCGCGAGGTCGATGTCGACGAGCTGGAGGTGGGACGCGATCAGGTCGAGCCGGCCCGCGCCGCTGAGTCGCGCGTTCGCCGGGCCGGGGGAGACGACCAGCTCGCCCAGCGTCGTCGCGGGGGTGTCCCCGCGCAGGCCGTCGTACCAGCGCTTCACCGTCCGGCCGTCGCGCAGCCGGTCCCGCCAGTCGTCGGGGTCGTAGAAGCCGAAGGTGAGGCTGGCCTGCGGATCGAGGTCGATCAGCAGCACCTTCATCCCGCGGTTGGCCAGCTCGGCACCGAGGTTGGCGGTCACGGTGGTCTTGCCGACCCCGCCCTTGTAGTTGATCACCGATACGACGTACACCGGCACCTCCCCAGACCGGGAACGGTAGCGGGCCGGCGGACCGGCGCGGCACCCGCTCCGGCGGTCCGCCTTTGCACGTAACTACGTAAGTTCGTATTATCGAACCATGGCGGAGATCGAGGAGCGGCTGAGTGCGCTGGAGGCGCAGGTCGCCGCGCTGACGGAGCGCCTCGGGGCGGAGTCGCCCCCGGCCGAGGTGCCCCCGGCGACCGGCGACGTCTTCTGGGCGCTCGACGGGCTGAAGCAGCGGATCCCACCCGACGGCGGCGGCGCGGTGCTCTACACCGGCACCGTCCGCCTCGACGACCAGCACTACGACTGGCAGTACGGCCGCACGGTCGACGACGTGCTCGCGGGCGACTGGACGGAGCTGGCCGGCGTGCTGACCGCCCTGGCGCATCCGGTGCGGCTGCGCCTGCTGCGCGAGATCCTCGGCGGCCGGCACGGCACCGGCGAGCTGGCCGAGATCGAGGGCCTGGGCACCACCGGCCAGCTGCACCACCACCTGCGCCAGCTCACCGCCGCCGGCTGGCTGCGCAGCGCCGGTCGGGGTCACTACGCCGTTCCGGCCGAACGGGTCGTGCCGCTACTGGCCATCCTCACCGCCGCCCGCCGCTGATCCACCCCGACGGAGGGAGCACCATGCGCAAGCCAACCGCCCTCACCCTGGTCGTCGGTCTCGTCGCCGCCGTCGCGGCCGTCGGGATCATGCCGCGCGCACCCCGGCTGACCGGGCATAGCGCCGGCGACGCCGCGCTGGCCGCCGACGTCCGCGCGGCGGTGCCCGACCCCGAGGGCCACCGCGGCCTCGCCGTCGCCGTGCTGGAGAACGGGCAGGTCCGGACCGCCGGCCTGGGCGACCGCGACGCGGCGGGCCGGCCGGTGGAACCGGGCACCCCCTTCGAGATCGGCTCGATCACCAAGGCGATGACCGGCATGCTCCTCGCCCGGCAGGCCGCGACCGGCGCGGTACGCCCCGACGAGCCGGTCGGCACCGTGCTGCCCGCGCTGACGGGGCCCGCCCGCGAGGTCACCCTCGCCGAGCTGGCCAGCCACCGCTCCGGCCTGCCCCGCCTCGCGGTCAGCTCGGCCGGGGACCTGGTCGGGACCTGGTGGGCGAACGTCACCGGCGGCAACCCATACGCCGGTCAGGACGCCCGGTGGCTGCTGGACGCCGCCGGCGGGGAGGAGCCCGGCGACGGGCGCGGCCAGGTCCACTACTCGAACCTCGGCGTGGCGCTGCTCGGGCAGGCGCTCGCCACCCGGGCCGGCACGTCGTACCCGGAACTGCTCGACCGTGAGCTGCTGCGACCGCTCGGCATGACGGCGACCGTGGTGGCGACCGACGCCGGCGCCCTGCCACCCGGGCGTGCCGAGGGCTCCACGGCCGGCGGCCGCGCGGTCGACGCCTGGGTCGGCGGCGGCTACGCGCCGGCCGGAGTCGGCCCCTGGTCGACCGCCGAGGACCTGGCCCGGCTGCTCGGCGCGACGCTCGCCGGCACCGCGCCCGGCGCCGACGCGGCCACCCCGCGCTTCACCGAGGACGACCGCAACCGGATCGGCTACGGCTGGTTCACCACCCGGTACGGCGACCGCGAGATCGTCTGGCACAACGGCGCCACCGGCGGATTCCACGCCTTCCTGGGCTTCGAGCGGGCCACCGGGCGGGGCGTGGTGGTGCTCGGCAACACCGACAAGGGCGTCGAGCCGATCGGGCTGCGGCTGCTCGGCGTGCCGGCGCGGGACGCCGACGGCGACGGCCCGCCGCTGCCCGTCTGGATCGGCGCCGGGCTCGCGGTGGTGCTCACCTTCCTCGGCGGGCTGAGCCTGCTCGGCGCCACCCGCCGGGCCCCCGACCGACTGACCCTGGCGCCCGCCGTCGCCTGGGCGGTGCTCTACCTCGCCCTCGGACACCGGCTGGGCGACTGGTCGGTGGTTCCCGGCTGGCTCTGGCCGGTCGGCGCCGGCCTCTCGGCGGCCGGGATCGTCCTGGCCGCGTACCGCTGGCGGGGGCTGCCCCCGCTGGCCGGCGCCCCGCCCTGGCGGCGCCTGACCTCGGCGACGTTCTCGACCCTCCTGGCGGCCCTGGCCCTCGTGATCCTCGCCCCCTGACCCCCACCCCCCACCCCCGCCCCACCCGGGCCGGTGATCATGAGATTGGCGGGGGGAAACGCCGGAATCGGCGCCGCCAACCTCATGATCGACGCTGGGGTCGGGGCGGGTCGGGGCTGTTAGAGTTCCGCTGCTCGTGGGTCGCGTGGGTTGGGGGGCGACGGTGGTGGTGCCGTTTCGTGACGCGCTGTCGCAGATGCTCAAGGCGCGCTTTCCGGTCCTCTACGTCGAGTCGTCCGAGGAACAGCGGGTGGTCGCCGAGGTCTGCGCCGTCGCCCGGGACGCCACGCTCGTCCGCACGCCCCGGGCGGTGTGGACCTGGTCGCTGACGACGGGGCTCGTGCAGCCCGACGGCATCGCCCGCAAGGGCACGACCGACCCGGACGACGCGCTGGCCGCCGCGCTGCGCCTCGACCACCCCAGCGTGCTGATCTTCAAGGACCTGCACCCGGCGCACGGCAGCAACGACCGGCCGGGCACCCCCGGCGTGGTCCGCCGGCTGCGGGACGTGGTCGCGGCGTTCAAGGCCGGCCCGGTGCCGCGCACCCTCGTCCTGGTCTCGCCGGTGCTGCACATCCCGGTGGAGCTGGAGAAGGACGTGACGATCGTCGACTTCCCGCTGCCCACCGAGACGGAGATCCGGCGGGTGCTCGACGGCATGATCGCCGCCAACTCCGCCGGCGGCCGGATCCGGATCGCGCTGGACGACCTCGGCCGGGAACGGCTCGCCAAGGCGGCCCTCGGGCTCACCCTGCACGAGGCGGAGAACGCGTTCGCCCGCGCCATGGTCAACGACGGCGTGCTCGACGGCAGCGACCTCGCCGTCGTGCACGAGGAGAAGCGGCAGACCGTACGCAAGTCGGGGCTGCTGGAGTTCGTCGACGCCCCGGTCGACCTCGCCGACGTCGGCGGGCTGGAGAACCTGAAGCGGTGGCTGGCCAAGCGGGACGGTTCCTGGCTGGCCGAGGCGGCGGCGTACGGGCTGCCCGCGCCCCGGGGCGTCCTGATCACCGGTGTTCCCGGCTGCGGCAAGTCGCTGACCGCGAAGGCGATCGCCTCGGCCTGGGGCCTGCCGCTGCTGCGGCTCGACGTCGGCCGGGTCTTCGCCGGGCTCGTCGGGTCGAGCGAGCAGAACATGCGCACCGCCATCCGGACCGCCGAGGCGACCGCGCCCTGCGTGCTGTGGGTCGACGAGATCGAGAAGGGCTTCGTCGGCGGGGCCGGCGACTCCGGCACCTCCGCCCGGGTCTTCGGCTCCTTCCTGACCTGGATGCAGGAGAAGGCCCAGCCCGTCTTCGTCATCGCGACCGCCAACGACTTCGAGCGGCTGCCCCCGGAACTGCTCCGCAAGGGACGCTTCGACGAGATCTTCTTCGTCGACCTGCCGACCCGCGCGGAGCGGGCGTCGATCTGGCGGGTCCACCTCGCCCGGCGGCTGCGCAACCCGGCCGTCGCCGGCGCCCTGACGCCCGACGACGCCCTGCTCGGCGAACTCGCCGGGCTGAGCGAGGGCTACTCGGGGGCCGAGATCGAGCAGGCCGTCGTCGGCGGGCTCTTCGACGCCTTCGCCGAACGGCGTCCGCTGTGCCGCGACGACCTGGTCCGGGCCCTGGTCAGCATGGTGCCGCTCAGCGTCACCCAGGCGGAACGCATCGAAGCTGGTGCGCCGCGTGCTCGACGCCGGTACCGAGGGGCTGACGCTGCTGGGCGGCGAGCCCTTCGACCAGGCCGCCCCGCTGGCCGCCGTCGCCGCCGGGGTACGCGCCGCCGGGCGTTCGGTGATGACCTTCACCGGCTACACCGGGGCGCAGCTGCACCGGGCGGTCGACGCCGGCCGGGACGACGTCGCGGCGCTGCTGGCGGCGACCGACCTCCTCGTCGCCGGGCCCTTCCTGGCCGACCGGATCGACACCCGGCGGCCCTGGGTGGGTTCCACCAACCAGGAGTTCGTGCTGCTCGGCGACCGCTTCCCGGGCCTGCTCGACGAGGTGTCGCACAGCCCGGACCGGGTCGAGGTGACCGTCGACGCGGCCGGCCGGATCGCGGTGAACGGCTGGGCCGAGGTCGACGCCCTCGACGAGCTGCTGGCCTCGGTGACCGGCCCGCAGCCCCGGCGGGCGGGCGTCTCCGGGCGCGGGTGACCGCCCCCGGTCCGCCGGCCGATCGGGCGACCCCGGGCGCGGGCGCCGACCTCAGTCCCGGCGGGCCAGCGCAGAGCGCCGGTAGCCGTAGAGGGCGTAGATGACCGCGCCGATCAGGAACCAGACGGCGAAGCGCAGCCACGTCTCCGGGGCCAGGTAGGTGATCAGCCAGAGGGAGAAGGCCGCGCCCAGCGCCGGCACCACGGGCATCCCCGGCAGCCGGAAGGTGCGCGGCGCGTCGGGGCGGCGGTAGCGCAGCACGATCACCGCGACGCAGACCACCACGAAGGCCAGCAGGATGCCGATGTTGGTCAGCTCGGCCGCCTCCCGGATCGGCAGGAAGCCGGCGATCAGGGCCGAGCCCACGCCGACGATCCAGGTGACCCGACTCGGCACCCGGCGGACCGGGTGCAGCTTGGCGAACCACCCCGGCAACAGCCCGTCCCGGCTCATCGAGAACCACACCCGCGTGACACCGAGCATGAAGGTGAACATCACGGTCAGGATGCCGATGATCGCGCCGACCGCGATCACGCTGGCCAGGCCGGAGAGCCCCACGGAGGCGAACGCGGAGGAGAAGCCGCTCTCCGGGTCGATGTCCCGGTAGTTCTGCATGCCGGTCAGCACCAGGGTGGCCAGCACGTAGAGGACCATCGAGATCGCCAGCGAGTAGATGATCGCCTTGGGCATGTGCCGGCGGGCGTCCTTCGACTCCTCGGCGGCGGTGCTCATCGCGTCGTAGCCGAACACGGCGAAGAAGACCGTGGCCGCGCCGGTGAACGCCCCGCCCAGCCCGAAGGGGAAGAACGGCGAGTAGTTCTCGGTGCGGATGTGGAAGAAGCCGACCACGACGACCAGCAGCACCACGGCGATCTTCAACCCGACGACGATCGTCTCGAAGCGGGCGGCGGACTTGATCCCGAGGTTCAGCAGGAACGCGATGAACAGGCAGAGGACCACCGCGAACAGGTCGACCACCCGTCCCTCGCCGGTGCCCGGGGCGCCGAGCATCCAGGCCGGCAGGTCCACCCCCAGCTCGCCCACCAGGAACGAGAAGTAGCCGGAGATGCCGATCGCCACCACGGCCACGATCGCGGTGTACTCCAGCAGCAGGTCCCAGCCGATGAACCAGCCCACCGCCTCGCCCAGCACCGCGTACCCGTAGGTGTAGGCCGAGCCGGCCTTCGGGATCATGCCGGCGAACTCGGCGTACGACAGGGCTGCCGCCGCGCTGGCGAGCCCCGCGATCAGGAACGAGACCAGCACGGCCGGGCCGGCGGTCTCGCTCGCCACGGCACCGGCCAGGGCGAAGATGCCCGCGCCGATGATGCCGCCCACCCCGATGGCGGTGAGCTGCCAGAGCCCGAGGGAACGCGCGAGCCCGTCCCCGGTCTCGTCGGCGATCTCCTCGACCGGCTTGCGGCGGAAGATGCCCGTGCCGCCGCCCGCCGTCCGTCCCGTGGAGGTCATCGTCGTCCCCCTTCCCGACCCGCCCGACGTGCCCGACCCGCCGGCTGCGATGCCCGTGCGGGTACCCGCGAACGACGCCGGTAAATCTCCAACGAGGACACCGGGGCCGGGATGCGGCAGCGGGCTCACTCGGCGATCGGCAGCACGACCTCGTTGTGGCGCAGGAACCACGGCTTCCACGGCGGATCGAAGCGCGCGTACCGGACCGCCCCGGTGGGGCGCAGCCCGGCCGCGGTGACCGCCCGGCCCAGCGCGGTCGCCCGCCGGTCGAACGCCCGGGCCGTCCAGCGGCCCGCGAAGCGCGTCGCGGCGGCGAGCTGTTCCGGGACCGTCCGGGTGCGCACCCGGGGGTCCGTCGGCTCGGGCAGCGTGTCGGCGGTGAGGCCCGCCGGCATCACGAGCCACACCAGCCAGTGGCCGGGTCGGTCCCCCTCCTCCTGCACGAACGGGACCGTCAGGGCGACCCGCTCCGGGCCCGTCTCCCGGGCGCGGTTGGCGCCGCGCAGGTACGCGCCGAGCGGCGCGAAGGCGTCCCGGGCGGCCTGCTCGAACGCGCCCTCCGCCCGCACCTCGGCGACCAGGTGGGCCGGGTAGCGGCGCAGCTCGAAGCCGGGGTGCCGGGCCACCACCCGGTACGGCTGCTGCTCGGTCATCGCGCGCTCCCCGTGCCCCGGGCCCCGTCGGGAGCAACGCTACCGGCCCTCGACCTCCGGCTCAGCCGAAGTCGCGTCCTGCGGCCGGGGGCGCGGGGCGGCCCGGGTCAGCCGCCAGTACTGCCGCCGGCCGTCGTCGCGGACCACCACCCCGGTGCGGCCGAGCTCGCCGCGCAGCTCCCGGGCCTCGCCGCCCCGGTCGGCGTCGAGGGCCCGCTGCCGGGCCCGCAGCAGCGCGTCCGCGCCGGTCGGCAGCCCGGGCAGGCCCGGCACCCACCGCCGGTACGCCGCCCGGTGCGGGTCGCCGTCGGTCCATGGCCAGCCGTGCGCGCGGAAGGCGTCGCGCAGCCGGTCGACGGCCAGGTCCGACCGCTCCCGGACCAACTCCTCGTCGTCCGCGCCGAGCAGCACCAGGTCCTTGCCGTCGACGAAGACGGCGCGCACCGGTCGCCGGTCGACCTGCCGGTCCGTGCGGTCGCGGCGCAGCCGGACCCGTTCGGTGTCGACGGTGACGGCGAGCCGCTCGGCGGTGCCGACGGCGGCGACCAGCAGGCCGCCCAGCGTGCCGACCGCCAGCCCGCCGATGCCGGCCTGCGGGTCCGGCAGCCGGGCGACCAGCTCGAACAGGTCCTGCGCGGGGGCCCAGGACAGCCCCGCGACCCACTCCGCGCCCGCGACGAGCAGCCACCCGGCGCCCGCGCCGAGCGCCGGGAGACCGCCCCAGAGGACCGCCAGTTCCGCCGCGCCGCCGTCGACGACGGTGGGGGCGCCGTAGCCGTCCACCGTCAGGACACCTCGCGCCGCAGCGTGCGGACCAGCCCCGCGACCAGCGGCACGGCCAGCCAGACCAGCAGCGACACGGCGAAGCGCCCCCACTGCCCGGCCGTCACGTCCGGCGTGAGCAGCGGCTCCATGGTCCGGCCCGTGTCGAGCCAGCCCGCCGGGCCGCGCAACGGCCGGATCATCTCGCCGAGGATCGACCAGAGGGTCGGCAGCAGCAGGAAGCCGACGATCGCCAGCGGGGTGTTGAGCAGCAGCAGGCCGAAGCCGGCCCCCATCAGCACGTTGGCCACCTGGAGCAGCACGGCGTGCAGCACCAGGGCCCACTCCATGCGCCAGGTGCCGGCGCCGCCGGTGGCCCCGGCGACCAGCGTGCCGGCGGCGGCCACGCCGAGGCTCACCAGCACCGACGCCAGGGCCGCCAGCACCATCGCGGCCAGCTTCGCGACGATCACCCGGCTCCTCCGGGGCACCAGGGCGAACGTGGTGAGCGCCGTGCGCTGCGACCACTCCCCGGTGATCGACAGGATGCCCAGCACGGGCAGCAGCAGCCCGATCGGCAGCAGCGAGGAGAGGAAGAAGTTGGCGAAGGTCTGCTCGGCGTCGGCCGTCCAGATCAACTGGATCACCACGAGGGCGGCGGCGAGCAGCCCGATGGTGATCAGCAGCCAGAGCCCGGCCCGGGTGTCGACGAGCTTGCGCAGCTCCACGCCGGTGAGCCGGAGCAACGACGGCCGGCGTACGTCGGAGTGGCGCACAGGTGCGGCGGCGGTGGGCGGGCTGGCGGTGGTGGCGGTGGTCATCGGACGGCCTCCTGGGTCGACGCGCCGGCGGTCAGGGTGAGGAAGAGTTGTTCCAGGCCGCCGCTGCCGGCCGACCGCAGTTCGGTGAGGGCGACGCCGGCGTCGGCGGCGGCCTGCCCGACCGCCTCGGCGTCGGCGTGGACCAGCAGCCCCTCGGTGCCCTCGGTGACGGCCAGCCCGGCCCGCTCCAACGCGCCGCGCAGCGCCACGGCGTCCCGGGCCCGCACCAGCGTCCCGCCGCCGGCCAGCAGCTCGGTCTTGTCGCCCTGGGCCACGATCCGGCCGCCCCCGATGACCACCAGCCGGTCCGCGACCGCCTCCACCTCGCGCAGCAGGTGGGAGGAGAGCAGCACGGTGCCGCCCCGGTCGGCGAAGTCGCGCAGCAGGCCGCGCATCCAGAAGATCCCCTCCGGGTCCAGGCCGTTGGCCGGCTCGTCGAGGATCAGCACCCGGGGGTCGCCCAGCAGCGCGTGCGCCAGGCCGAGCCGCTGCCGCATCCCCAGCGAGTACGCCCGGAGGCGGCGCTTCGCCGCGACCTCGTTCAGCCCGACCAGGTCGAGCTTGGTGGCGACCTGCCAGCGGTCCACGCCCATGGTCGCCGCGGCCACGGTCAGCGCCTCCCGTCCGGTGCGCCCGGCGTGCTGGGCCGAGGCGTCCAGCAGCACGCCCACCTCCCGCCCGGGGTTGGGCAGTTCCCGGTACGGCCGGCCGCCGACCGTCGCGCCGCCGCCGCTGGGCGGCGTGAGCCCGCAGATCATCCGCATGGTGGTGGACTTGCCGGCGCCGTTCGGCCCCAGGAAGCCGGTGACGGTGCCCGGCTCGCAGCGGAACGACACGTCGTCGACGGCGGTGTGCCGCCCGTACCGTTTGGTGAGGTGTTCCACGCTGATCATGCCGGTCACGCTGCCGGAGCCACCCGGCCGCCCGCTGCGGCCGACGGTCTCGTCCGGCGGCTACCTTGGTCGACGCCAGGGTCTCGACTTTGGTAGCTGGTCGGCCCGCCGGGCGGCTGCCTAGCATGGGCGCGTGACCAGTGCCGCCGTCCCGGAGCACCCCTGGCTGCTGCCGGGGGCGCTGAGCGTCGACCCGGCGGCCCGGGCGGGGCGGGGACCGCGCCGCACCACCCGCGACTGGGTGGTGGACGGCCTCTGCTTCCTGCTCTCCCTCGGCTGGGTCCTGCTCGCCACGGCAGACGCGGCCGCGCCCGACCCCGAGTTCGCCACCCCGCTCCCGCAGCGCTGGATGGTCCCGGTCGACGCCCTGCTCGGGCTCGTCTGCTGCGCGCTGCTCTGGGTGCGGCGCCGATGGCCGCTGGGGCTCGCCGTCGCGACCACGCCGCTCACCCTGTTCTCGATGGCGGCGGCGGTCCCGCTGCTGATCATCTACTTCACCGTCGTGGTGCACCGCCGCACGGCCGTCGCGCTGGCGGTGACCGCCGCCGGGCTGGTCACCAACTTCGCCTTCAGCTACCTGCGCCCGGATCCCCACATGCCGTACTGGGTCACGACCGCCTGGGGGGTGGTGCTCAGCCTCTCCGTGCTGGCGTGGGGGATGTTCGTCCGGGCCCGGCGGCAGCTCGTCGTGTCGCTGCGCGAGCGCGCCGAGCGGGCCGAGGCGGAGCAGCAGTTGCGGGTGGCGCAGGCCCGGCACCTGGAGCGCACCCGGATCGCCCGGGAGATGCACGACGTGCTGGCACACCGGATCTCGCTGCTCAGCCTGCACGCCGGCGCGCTGGAGTTCCGGCCGGACGCGCCGCCGGAAGAGGTGGCGCGGGCGGCCGGGGTGATCCGGGGCAGCGCCCACGCCGCGTTGCAGGATCTGCGCGAGGTGATCGGGGTGCTCCGCGCGGAGACCACCGCCGAGGAGGAGCCCGAGCGTCCGCAGCCCACCCTGGGCGACCTGCCCGCGCTCGTCGAGGAGTCCCGGTCGGCCGGGGCGCGGATCGGCGTCCGCGAGGTGGTCACCTCGGCGGAACGGGTGCCCGCGGCGGTGGGGCGCAGCGTCTACCGGATCGTGCAGGAGGGGCTCACCAACGCCCGCAAGCACGCGGCCGGCGCGGCGGTCACCGTCGACGTGGCCGGTGCCCCCGGCGACGGGCTGACCGTGGAGATCCGCAACCGGTGGCCGGTCGGCGGCATCGCCGGCCCGGAGATCCCCGGGGCCGGCACCGGGCTGGTCGGCATCGCGGAGCGGGTCAGCCTGGCCGGCGGCCGGCTGGAGTACGGGCGGGACGACGCGGGCGACTTCCGGCTGGCCGCCTGGCTGCCGTGGCCGGCGTGACCGGCGGGCCGGGGCCCGACCCCGACCGGCCGGTGCGGGTGCTGATCGTCGACGACGACGCGCTGGTCCGGGCCGGCCTGTCGATGATCCTCGGCGGGGTGCCGGATCTGCTCGTGGTCGGGGAGGCCGCCGACGGCAGCGAGGTGCCCGCCGCCGTGGCCGCCTGCGCGCCGGACGTGGTGCTGATGGACATCCGCATGCCCCGGCTCGACGGTCTCGCGGCCACCGAGGCGCTGCGCGCGTCGCCCGACCCGCCGGAGGTGCTGGTGCTGACCACCTTCGACGCCGACGAGCAGGTGCTCCGGGCGCTGCGGGCCGGGGCCGGCGGCTTCCTGCTCAAGGACACCCCGCCGGCCGAGATCGTGCGGGCGGTGCACCGGGTGGCGGCGGGCGAGGCGACGCTCTCCCCGGCGGTGACCCGCCGGCTGATCGACCACGTGACCGCGCCGGGCGCGGCGGGTGGCCCCGACCCGCGCCGGGAGCGGGCGCTGCGGCAGCTCGCCGGGCTCAGCGAGCGGGAGCACGAGGTCGCGGTCGCGCTCGGGCAGGGCCGGACGAACGCGGAGATCGCCGCCGAGCTGTTCATGAGCGTCGCGACCGTCAAGGCGTACGTGTCACGGCTGCTGGTGAAGCTCGGTCTGAACAACCGGGTCCAGGTCGCTCTGCTGGTGCACGACGCCGGCCTCGTCTGAGGCGGCATTGAACCTTTCGGGGCCGGGGGCCGTACCAGTCGCCGAGGATGCGGTGCGGCGGGTCAGCCGTGCCGCTGCCGGAGCCGCGGGAGGCCTGCCGTGCGGGTTGGTGAGCAGTCGACGGATCCCATCGACCAGATCCTGGGCGAGGTGCCGGTGCCGGCGCCGCTGACCCCCGAGGACGTCCGGCTCGCGGTCCGGGCGGTGGTGGTGCACGCCGCCGAGGAGTGGCCGGCCGGCCCGCTGTGCCGCAACGACGGCGCGACGTACCCGTGCCGGCTGCACCGCTGGGGTCGGCGGGTGCTGGAGCGGCACGGGCTCAACGAGCGGCAGATCGACGCCCTGGTGCGGCACGGCAATCCCTTCGTGCACGTGCCGTTCCCGTTCACGGTGACCGGCCCCGCGCCGACCGCCCGCGCACCACGTACCACCGCCGGGCACCCGGGCGGCCCGCGCGCGGTCGCGCCCGGCGCCCGTCCCGCCGGCCCCGGCCGGCCGGTGGCTCCCCCCGCCACCGCGCCGCGCTGGCCCCGGGCGAGCTGAGCGGGGGTATGCCGGCACGACCGCCGGCCCCCCGGCACGCCGAGCGGAGGTACGCCCGCCGACGCGACCGGGGGAGACGACGCCGGCCCGGTGCGCGGGGTTCCCACCCGCGCCCGGGCCGGCGTCGTCGTCCGCCAGTCTCGGCGTCGTCGTCCTGCCGGCTCAGTCGTTGCCGGCGCCGATCCCGCAGTCCGGCGCGGACCAACTGGTGGTGTTCGGGGTGTTGTCGCTGTTGTTCTCCCGCCGCGAGTCCACGTGCACGTGGTCGTCGTGGTCCGGGTAGCCGGGACCGTAGATCCCGCTGAAGCCCCGGTTGCGGGCGTCGCGGGCGATCTGGCACAGCGAGCTGGTGCGCGACACCACGTCGGCGGCGTTGCCGTAGAGGTGCTGGCTGTCGGACGCCCCGCCGACCTGGTCGTTGCAGGCGCGGCTGCGGAAGCCGCTGCTGACGCGCAGCGGCTTGTCGCCGAGGCTGCGCCGCATCGCCTCCAGCTTCCACATCGTGCGCAGCGCGTTCTGCCGGGTCTGCGCGGCGGAGAGCGGGCCACCGGTCCAGCCGCCGCGACCGCAGCCGTCGTCCATCTCGCTGTAGCTGAAGTGCCGCGGCGTGCAGTCGTCGTCCTGGAGGGCGTAGAGCTTGCCGTACGTCTGCGGTCCGGCGACGCCGTCGGCGCGCAGCCCGTACGCGGCCTGGAAGCGCTTGACGGCGGCGGCGGTCTTCGGTCCGTAGCGGCCGTCGTTCTCCACGATGTCCCGGTTGCCGGCCCACCCGGCCACCCGGATCTGCAACTGGCGGACGTCGTTGCCGGAGCGCCCCTGGTAGAGGTTGCGCTGCCACGTGTAGCAGCCGTCGGCATGGGCCGCTGGCGCGGCGACCACCGTGGCGACAGCGGCTGCCGGCAACGCCAGGGCGAATGCGACAGCCGCCCGTTTCAGGGTGTTGACGTGCACAGAAGTCCTCCCGGTAGGAGTGCGAATGGGGTGGCATCCGGGACATGGGCCTGGCCGTCCCGCATTTCCACCCTGGCAGGCCGACGGCCGGTTCGCGGCAATTAACAAGAATTGTCCTCACGATTCGCCGTTCCTGGGTGCTGCCTGGGCATTACGCGAATTGGGAAACGCCCATTGATCGGCAACGGGCCACAGCAAGGCGCGAACGGCACGCAAAGGCGCGGTACGGCACACGCAGGGTGATGTTCTCCCGCCGGTCCGACCCGGTAACGTCAGCGCCGGCGGGACCGGGGGAGGGGGCGACATGGCACGTGGTGGCGTCTTCTGCATCGAGGGCCAGTGGCACCGCGACCTCAACGAGCGCGGCTCCGTCCTGCCCACCCTGGAACTGCTCGAACGGCTCGGAAAGATCCGCTTCATTCACAAGGACGCGGCCACCCGCGACGAGCTGTTCTACTTCCTCGACCGTTGGCTGCTCAAGCAGTACGCCGACCACCGCGTCGGCTTCTTCGCCATGCACGGCGAGCCGAGCCGGCTCTGCCTCACCGACTGGGAATCGGTGGCGCTCGCCGACGTCGCCGAGCTGATGGCGGGCCGCTGCGAGGGCCGGCGGCTCTATTTCGGCAGCTGTTCGGTGCTGCGGGCCTCCGACGCGGTGCTGCGGGACTTCCTCGACGCCACCGGAGCGGCCCTGATCTGCGGATACACCCGCGAGGTGGACTGGGTCGAATCGGCCGCCTTCGAAACCGTCCTGCTCGACGTGCTGGCCAACGGGCAGCGCCACAACGCCGCCGAGCTGCGGATGGGCTCCGCGCACTGGGCGCCGCTCGCCTCGTACCTCGGATTCCGGGTGATCTACGCCAACGGCCGCGCCTGGCGGCCCTCGGTCCGCCCCCGGGTGCCGGCCCAGCCCGCCGCCGGCCGCGCCGCCCCGCGCCCCCGCTGAGGCCGCCGGGCAGACGCGCGACCGGGGGCGCGGCGCCCGTCCCGCCCGGTGCGGTCGCCGGGCGGCGGTCGCCCTGGTAGGAACGAACGATGGCACGCAGCATCGCGACGAACACCCGGGTCGACCGGGCCGGGCTGACCGAGTTCCTCCGGCCACGGCACCGGGTGGTGCTGATCACCACCCGCGCCGACGGCCGGCCGCAGTCGTCCCCGGTCTCCGCCGGGGTGGACGGCGAGGGGCGGTTGGTGATCTCCACCTATCCCGAGCGGGCCAAGGTCGCCAACGTCCGCCGCGACCCACGGGTGTCGGCCTGCGTGCTCTCCGACGACTGGAACGGCCCGTGGGTGCAGGTCGACGGCACCGCCGAGGTGCTGGACCTGCCGGCGGCGCTGGAGCCGCTGGTGGACTACTTCCGTTGCATCTCCGGCGAGCACCCGGACTGGGACGAGTACCGGGCGGCGATGCTCCGGCAGGGCAAGTCGCTGATCCGGGTCACCATCGAGGCGTGGGGCCCGATCGCCACCGGCGGCTTCCCCGCCCGCCTCGCCGACTGACGACCCGCCCGCCGTCTCGCGCCGCCGTGGGCCACCGCGAGTGCCCGGGCCGCCTCGCCCTCAGTACGCGGCGGTGAAGCGGGCGTTCTCGTGGCGCGGCTGTTCGATCTCGTCCACGATCGCCACCGCCAGGTCCTCGTAGCTGAGCACCGAGCGGCCCTCGTGGTCGGTCACCGGCTGGTCGCCGCCGGTGCGGTAGTGCCCGGTGCGCTCGCCCGGATGGAACTCCAGCGGCGGCGGGGAGACGTACGTCCAGGTCACCCCGTCGGCCGAGGAGCGGTAGAAGTCGAGGGCGTCGGCCTGCCCCATGGCCGCGTCACGGTACTCCTCGGGGAAGTCCGGCTCGTCGAGGTAGCGGGTGCCCTTCGGGGTGAGCAGGGTCGAGCCGCCGCCCACGTGGATGATCCGGGGCGCGGCCGGCATGCCGCGCAGCACGCCGACCAGGTTCCGCGCCGCGTCGAGCCACAGGTCGTGTCCGCCGCCGCCGATCGCCACCACCATGGCGTCCGTGTCGGACGCCAGCTCCCGTACGCTCCGCTCGCTGGTGGCGTCCCCGGTGACCACCGTGACCGCCGGCGGCAGGTACGAGGTGGCCTCCGGCCGGCGTACCGCCGCGGTGACCCGGTGCCCCCGGCCGACCGCCTCGGCGGTGATCCGCGACCCCGCGGTGCCACCCGCGCCGAACACGACGATGTTGCTCATGGCCGACCGCCTCCCGTCCTGCCCGACCTGGTCCGCCTCCAGGCTATTGACCTGCCCGGCCGGCCGGTGCCGTTACCGTGATCCCGGCCGTCGGCGAACGACCGGGGCTCAGTCGACCAGGGCGGAGTAGACGAGCTGGCGCAGCTGCGGCCGGATCGGGTAGGTGCTCGACGGCATGAGCTGGGTGAAGAACAGGGCCGTGACCTCCTCGGCCGGGTCGACCCAGAACGCCGTGCTCGCCACGCCGCCCCAGTAGTACTCGCCGGGGCTGCTCGGCACCCGGCTCGGCACGGGGTCGTCGACCACGGCGAAGCCGAGCCCGAAGCCGATCCCGTCGAGGGTGGTCTCGGCGAAGCCACCGGCGGAGAGGGTCTCCAGGTCCTGCCCGCCGGGCAGGTGGTTGCGGGTCATGAAGCGCACCGTGCGCGGCCCCAGCAGGCGTGCCCCGTCCAGCTCGCCGCCGCGCAGCAGCATCTGGGTGAACCGGTGGTAGTCGGCGGCGCTGGAGATCAGTCCGCCGCCGCCGGAGAGCAGCAGCGGCTTCTCGTACGCCAGGGCGCCCAGCTTGTCGTAGCGGAACGCGCGGCCGGTGCGCGGGTCGGGCGCGTAGAGGGCGGCGAGCCGGTCGGCGGCGTCGCCCCCGGCCCACCAGTGCGTGTCCGTCATGCCCAGCGGGCGGAAGATCCGGTCGGCGAAGAAGGCGTCCAGGCTCTGCCCGGAGACCACCTCGACCAGCCGGCCGAGCACGTCGGTGGCGACCGAGTAGCCCCACGCGGTGCCGGGCTGGAACAGCAGCGGCAGCTCGCCGAAGGCCTGGCAGGCCGTGGCGAGGTCGACGTCCGCCGGCGGATACAGGTCGTAGCCGGCGGCCCGGTAGATGGTGTCGACCACCGAGGTCTGCATGAAGCCGTACGTCAGGCCGGCGGTGTGGGTGAGCAGGTGCCAGATCCGGATCGGTTCGACCGCCGGCACCGTGTACGGCTTGAGGGCCGAGCCCTTGGAGTAGACCCGCATGTCGGCGAACTCGGGCAGCCACCGGCTGATCTCGTCGGTCAGCTCGAAGCGGCCCTCCTCCCACAGGATCATCGCGGCGACCGAGGTGACGGGCTTGGTCATCGAGTAGATGCGCCAGAGCGTGTCCGCCTCGACGGGCCTGCCCGCCTCCACGTCGCGCAGCCCGTACGTCGAGGAGTGGGCGATCTCGCCACGGCGGGTGACCAGCACCTGCCAGCCGGCGAGGCGACCGTCGTCGACGTACCTGCCGAAGTGCTCGTCGATGCGCGCCAACCGCGCCGGGTCGAAGCCGATCTGGTCCGGGTCGATGCTGCGTGCCACACTCACGCCGCCGAAACTACTAGCCGGTACGCCCCGGTGGAAGGGCCGCCGGCCGTTGTCCCGCCCCGTCGGTAGCCTGGTCCGATGCCCGAGCTGACCGAGGACGAGACCTTCCGCAACGAGGACTGGTACGGCGAGGAACTGGTGGACCGGCGCTTCGTCCGCTGCGAGTTCTTCCACGTCGACCTGACCGAGGCGGTGAGCCGGGGCGCGGTCTTCGACAGTTGCACCTTCGGCAACGTGAAGTTCAACGCCTCCCGGCACACCGACTCGGCCTTCACCCGCTGCACCTTCCAGCGGTGCAACTTCTTCGAGGCGGAGTTCACCGGCTGCAAGCTCGTGGGCAGCACCTTCGCCCAGTGCGACCTGCGGCCGCTGACGGTCGCCGGCGGCGACTGGTCGTTCGTCGCGCTGCCCGGCGCCGACCTGCGCGGGGTCCGCATCACCGACGTCCGGATGCGGGAGGTGGATCTCACCGGGGCCAACCTCACCGGGGCCACGGTCACCGGCGTCGACCTCTCCGCCGCGCAGCTGCACAGCTCCCGGCTGTCCAAGGCCGACCTGCGCGGCAGCGACCTGACCGCGCTCGACCCGACGGTGGTGGAGCGGGCCGGGGCGATCGTCGACCCCGCGCAGACCGTGGTGATCGCGCAGGCGCTCGGCTTCGAGATCCGCTGAGAAAAGCCGACGCGGGTTGTCCGGATTGCCTGCCAGGCTGGGCCCCATGGCATGGTGGTCAGATCTCGTCCGGGACGAGCCCGGCTTCGCCGAGCGCGTCCGGGCGCGCTTCGTGGTACGCAGACACGGCACGATGGCGACGCTGCGCCGGGACGGCTCCCCCCGGATCAGCGGCACCGAGTTCGACTTCGACGACGAGCACCTGCGGCTGGGCAGCATGCCCGGCGCGGTCAAGGCGCTCGACCTGCGCCGCGACCCACGGGTGGCGCTGCACTGCCCGACCGAGGACACTCCGGCCGACGACCCGGGGGTCTGGGGCGGCGACGCGAAGATCGCCGGGCGGGCGCACGAGGAACCGCCGGGCGAGAACGGCTCGCACCGGTTCCGGATCGAGCTGACCGAGGTGGTGCTGACCCGGGTGGGCGACCCGCCGGACCACCTGGTGATCGAGAGCTGGCATCCCGGCCGGGGCCTGCGCCGCCGCCGGCGGGACTGAGCCGACCGCCGCAGGACCCGCGACCGCAGTCCTCATCGATGTCCGCTACCGTCCGGTGACGAACTGGACACGCCCGTCCGTCCGGCGCGACGGACGAGGCGGTGCGGGCGCGGGACGTCCACAACGGACGGCCGCGTCCGGCCGGGGCCGGTGGAAAGTGGAGGGTCGGTGGCGGAGGAAGACCTCACCCGACAGCGCATCCGGCCGTCGCGGTACGGCCGCCCGAACGGCGAGCCGGCAGCCCCGCCCGCGCCGCCGCACCCGCCCCCGCCGCAGGCCGGGCACACCCGCATCGACCTGCGGCGGCGGGCCCGGTCGCGGCAGCGCCGCCGGTGGGCCGTGGAGGGGATCGCCGTGGTCGCCTGCCTGGTCGCCCTCGGGTCGTACCTGACCGCCGGCGACCCCGAGCCGGACGGCGAGACCGGCGGCGGCGTACCGGCGGGCGCCGGTATGCCGCCGGGCTTACCCGGGGTGGAGGGGCGCGACCTCGACGCCGGCCTGGTCTCGCCCGGGCTGCGGCCCCGGCAGCGCCCGCCGAGCCCGTCTCCGACGCCGTCGACGCCACCGACGTCCGCGCCGCCGGTGCGGGCGGTGCTCGCCGCCAGCATGGCCGAGGCGCCGGGCGAGGTGGACCTGACCACGGTGGGCAGCCGCGACTGGGTCCACTGGGGCCTGCGCGGCGCGGAGTCGACGGTCCGCAAGCGCGGCGGCTCCGGCGAGATCCGCGACGAGGGCGGCACCGGCCGGCGGGGCGGCTGGGACGACAACCAGGAGAGCTTCAGCTGGCGCGACGGCAGCCCGGTGGCGTCGGTGAGCGGCTCGCCCCACGGGGTCTACCGGTGCGGCGCCGGCAGCCGCTTCACGCTCGCGGTCGCCGCCGACGGCAGGGCGCGCACCGTCCGGCTGTACGGCGGGGTGTGGATGGCGCGGGGACGGCTGGACGCCCGCCTCTCCGTCGGCGGCCCGAGCCGGACCCTGCGGATCGAGGACCGGCACACCAGCCGGTCCACCGAGTTCACGATCCGGTTCCAGGCGCCGAAGGGCAGCCGGCTGGTGCTGACCTGGACGGTGGAGCAGGCGTTCAGCGACGACTGCGGCAACGTCGGCGTCCAGGCGGTCGCCCTGCGCTGACGCGGGTCTCCGGGCGGCCTCGTTCGCCCGGCGACCGGCCGCTGCCCGGAGTAGCGTGGTCGCGACGACCGGGTGCGCGAGGGCGAACGGGAGGGCCGATGGGCGAGCAGGTGCTGGACAGTCCGCAGGGCTGGGTGGCCGACCACATCCGGCGGTACGTCGAGACCGACGGCGCCGAGGGGCACGAGTGGCGGCCCGGCGTCTTCACCCTGCTGCTGACCACCCGGGGCCGGCGCAGCGCAAAGCTGCGGCGCACCGCGCTGATCTACGGCCGCGACGGCGACGCCTACCTGGTCGTCGCCTCGCAGGGCGGCGACCCCAGGCACCCGGCCTGGTACCTCAATCTGCTCGACGGGCCGCTGGTCGAGGTGCAGGTGGGCGCCGAGCGGTTCACCGCGCGGGCGCGGACCGCGACGGCGGAGGAGAAGCCGCGCATGTGGTCCACGATGGCCGCCATCTGGCCGGCGTACGACGAGTACCAGGCGAAGACCGACCGGGAGATCCCCGTCGTCGTGCTCGAACGCGTCTGAGCGGGAGCACCCCGCCGTCGTTACCTGACGGGTAATCGACGCCGGGGGCGTGCCGGCGGAAGACTCGGCGTACCGCCCCGGTCGTCCGGCCGGACGGACCGGCTCCCGGGAGGCACCATGCCCGCGTTCGCGCTCGCCCACCTGCACGACACCCCGGTCAACGAGGACATCCTCACCTACATCGAGCGCATCCAGGCCACGCTGGAACCGTTCGGCGGCCGGTTCCGGGTGCACGGCGCCGAGGTGGAGGTCAGGGAGGGCGACTGGCCGGGCACCGTGGTCGTCATCGAGTTCCCCGACCTGGACCGGGCCCGCGCCTGGTACGACTCGCCGGCGTACCAGGACATCCTGCCGCTGCGCACCCGGCACATCCCGGGCGCGGCGCTGATCGTCGACGGCGTCGGGTCCGACTACGACCCCCGCCGGACGGCCGCCCGGCTGCGGGCGAGGGCGGCCGGCTGACCGGCGGCTCCGCCCCGACGTCGGCACCGCCGCGCCCGCGACCGGGGGCTCCGGGTCCACCTCGCGGGACAGTTTGTCCGTCGCGCTGCGTCGTGCCTGTCATAACTTTCTGCTGTCCATCTCCGACAATCCCCTGTGGAGGCTTGACCGATGAGCAGCGTCACCACCCGCACCGTCCGTCCGACCGCCCCCCGGGGCGGCGGGGAGCCGTCCGGGGAGGTGCTCCGGGAGATCCCGCTGCCGCCGTACGTGACCGTCGAGGACGCCCAGTTCGCCGTGCGGGCGGTCGTGGTGCACGCGCCCAGGCTCTGGTCCGGCGGGACGGTCTGCCGCAACGACGCCAGCCCGCACCCGTGCCGGCTGCACCGCTGGGGCACCCGGGTGCTGGCGCAGCGGGGCCTGCGTCCCGCCGAGATCGCCGCGCTGATCGAACGCGGCGACCCGGCGGCCGAGCTTCCGCACCGTCCCGGCGCCTGAGCGCCGGCGGGGCCCCCGCACCGGGCCCCGCCGGCCCGTCAGCAGGCGTTCGGCTTGACCCAGGCGCACTCCAGGCCCTCCGGGACCCGGGGGGCGTCGGGCGCCGTCGGGGCAGCGACCCGCGCGCCGCCCACGCCCTTGTCCGTGTACGAGGCCAGGGCGATCGCGATCTGGTCCTCCAGCGTCTTCACCGAGGAGGCCAGGTAGTTGTTGAGCAGGATCGAGAACGCCAGCACCCGCCCGTCGGCGTCGGTGACGTAGCCGGAGAGGCCGGAGACGCCGGTCAGGCTGCCGGTCTTGGCGTGCACGTTGCCCGCCGCCGCCGTGCCCCGCATCCGGCTGCGCAGCGTCCCGCCGACGAACCGGTCCGCCTCGCCGGCGACCGGCAGGGCCGCGTACCAGGTGTCGAACCAGGGCTCGTCGCGTACGGCGGTGAGCAGGTCCACGAACTCGTCGGCGGGGATGAGGTTGCGCCGGGAGAGCCCCGAGCCGTCCCGCTGCCGCAGCGTGCCGGTGTCCATCCCGGCGTCGGCGACGTACTCGCTGATCGCGGCCAACCCGGCCGACCAGGTGCCGGAGCCGGAGAGCACCCGGCCGATCTCCTTGGTCAGCACCTCGGCGTGCCCGTTGTTGGACAGCTTGAGGAACGGCACCATCAGCTCGGCCAGGGGCATCGAGCGGTGCCGCGCCACCTCGGCCGCGCCCTCCGGGGTGGCCTGACCGAGCACCGTCCGGCCGAGCACCCGTACGCCGTGCCGGCGCAGTGCCGACCGGAAGACGTCGGCGGCGTAGCCGGTGGGCTCCCAGACGCTGACCCAGTCGCTCGCCGGCGCGGCGCCGAGCGCGATCTGCCCGGTCACCACGACCGTGTTGCTGCCGTGCGCGCGCTCGAAGGAGACCGACGTCTCCCCGCCGGCGACCGTCTCGGCCCGGTTCTCGATCTTCAGGTACCGGGTGGGCGGGGTGGTGGTGACGACCGGACGCGCGCCAGCGCTCGCGCCGGGGGCGGCGTGGACGACGACGGTGCCCGCGTCGTAGTCGGTGTCCGGTGCCACGGTCAGGGCGGAGACCTGCGCGGCGTAGTAGTACGGCTCGTCGTCCCAGGTCCAGTCGGGGCCGAGGCGGGTGCTGTCGTAGCGGGTGTCGTCGGCCACCAGGCTGCCGGTGACCACCCGGACGCCCGCGGCGGCGACCTGCGCGGCCAGCGCGTCGTAGTCGGCGGCCAGCATGGTCGGGTCGCCGCCGCCGCGCAGGTAGAGGTTGCCGGAGACCAGGCCCGCCCGGCGGGCGCCGCTGGTGCGCACCTCGGTGCTGAAGCGGTGGCCCGGCCCGAGCAGCTCCAGCGCCGCCGCCGAGGTCAGCAGCTTGGTGTTGGAGGCGGGCACCAGGCGGCGGTCGCCGTTGCGGTGGTAGACCGTCTCTCCGGTGGTCGCGTCCTTGACCACCACCGAGGCCTGCGCCCCGGCCAGCCGGCTGTCGGCGAGGATCGCGTCGATGGTGGCGTTCAGCCGGGTGGCCGCGGGGGTCGGGGACTCGGCGGTGGCGGTGGGCGCGCCCGCCGTGGCCGCGGCGGCGACCAGCGCGACCAGCGCGAGCGTCCGGGGGAAGAGACGACGATGCATGGGGTGATGCTGCCATGCAGGTATCTGCCAGAAAAGACCGTCGATGGAAAGAAATTTTCCGTGCGGTCCGGCGGGCTGTGACCGGCGAGACGCTTCCGGCGGGCAGCCGGGCGGGCCCGCCGGTGTTGTACCCGGCATGGACGAGCGCTCCGTCGACGTGCTGGTGATCGGGGCCGGGCAGGCCGGCCTCTCCGCCGGCCACCACCTGGGCCGCGCCGGGTTCGCCCCCGGGGACGGCTTCGTGATCCTCGACGGGGGCGACGGGCCGGGCGGGGCGTGGCGGCACCGCTGGCCCACCCTGCGACTCGACCGGGTGCACGGCTTCCACGACCTGCCCGGCCTGCCCTTCCCCGTGGCCGGGCCCGACCGGCCGGCGGCCGAGGTGGTCAGCGCCTACTTCGCCGCGTACGAGCGCGAGTTCGACCTGCCGGTGCGGCGCCCGGTGCGGGTCCGGGAGGTGCGCGACCGGCCCGACGGCCGGCTGACCGTGCACACCGACCACGGCTCCTGGACCACCCGCGCCCTGGTCAACGCCACCGGCACCTGGACGCGGCCGTTCTGGCCGCACTACCCCGGCCGGTCGACCTTCCGGGGCCGGCAGCTGCACACGGCCGACTACCGGGGACCGGCGGAGTTCGCCGGCCGGCGGGTCGTGGTGGTGGGCGGCGGGACGTCGGCCGTCCAACTGCTCGCCGAGGTCTCGACCGTGGCCGCCGGCACCACGTGGGTGACCCGGCGCCCGCCCGACTTCCGGGACGAGGAGTTCACCCCCGAGCGGGGGCGCGCGGCGGTGGCCCTGGTCGACGCGGCGGTACGCGCGGGCCGGCCGCCGGAGAGCGTGGTCGGGGTGACCGGGCTGCCGCTCACGCCGGAACTGCGCCGGCTGCGCGAGCGCGGCGTGCTCGACCGGTTACCCGTCTTCGACCGGATCACGCCCGACGGGGTGGCCTGGGACGACGGGCGGTTCGTGCCCGCGGACGTGATCCTGTGGTGCACCGGCTTCCGGGCCGCGCTGGACCATCTCGCGCCGCTGCGCCTGCGCGCGCCGGGCGGCGGTATCACGATGGACGGCACCCGCGTGGTCGCCGACGAGCGCATTCACCTGATCGGGTACGGCCCGTCGGCGAGCACGATCGGCGCCAACCGGGCGGGCCGCGCGGCGGTACGCGACATCCGCGCCCGACTCGCCCCGGTCGGTGCCGCGCACTGACCCCGCTCTATTTGACGGATCCCCCGACAGAGGGCAACGTAGGCCGTGGAGGGGCCCTGAGCTGCCCCGAAGCGCGACGGCGATGTGCGTGTCGCCCTTCCATCGCCTCCCACGTGTGCTCGCCCGCGGGCCGAACCCCGGTCCCGCACCGCGAATCCGAGAATCCACGAGGAGTTCCGCCATGCTCACCATGACCGACAACGCCGTGCTGGTCATCCGAGACCTCGCCAACCAGCAGGACGTCGCCGAGGACGGCGGAGTGCGGATCGCCGCCGACACCGACGCGGGTTCGCTCACCGTCGAACTGGTCGCCGAACCGGCCGAGGGCGACCACGTGGTGGACAACCAGGGCGCCCGCATCTTCCTGGACTCCGACGCCGCCGAGCTGCTCGGCGACGCGTCGGTGGACGCGAGCGTCGACGACGAGGGCATCGTGCAGTTCGGGTTCACCGAGAAGCAGTGACGGCGGGGCGCCTCCCCACCGGTGCCCGGCGGGGAGGCGCTCAGCCGGCCCGGCGGGTCTCCCCGTTGCGGTGCGGTCGGGCGGGTCGGCCCCGCTCCGGCGGCGCCTGATCGGATCGCCACGGCCCCGGCCGGGACTCCCGCCCCGGGTGCGGCAGCGCGGCCAGCACGTGCGCCAGGTGGTGCGATGTGCTCCACGCCGCCCAGTTGCTGGCGGACCCGGCGCCGGCGCCCCGGCGGGCACGCCGCAGGATCTCGTGGTCACCCCAGGAGAAGGCCGCGCCCGTGGCCGGCCAGTGCGGCGCCGAGACCACGGTGCGGCACAGGTCCGCGAACCGGTCGTCGCCGCGTCCGCCCCGCCGCGACCAGCGGTACACCCACCAGGCGCCGTCGGTGGTGTACCGGACGGTGGGCAGCCGGTCGCCCGACCGGTCGGCGCCGGGCACCGCGGACCCGACGCCGTAGTCGCCGTACCCGACGCCGAGGTCGGCCAGCCGCTGCCAGAGCTGCCAGTCCCAGCGGTCGAGGCGCACCGGTTCGTCGGTGGGCAGGGCGGACACCGCCGGGGGCATCCCGCCCGCCGCCACGCTCACGGAGCACCAGGCGTGCCGGCGGGCCCACTCCAGCAGCCGGCGGACCCGGGGCTCGGCCACCCGTACGTCGGCCCGGCAGCACACGTCGCCCGCGTCGAGGAGCAGGTCGCACTGCTCGGGTACCAGGCCGGTGAACCGCCAGACCCGCTCCGCCGCCGCCGTGGCCGCGTCCGGACCGGCCCGGTCGTGGCCCACCCGCAGCCGGACGACCGCCCGCTGGGCGTGGGCCCGGGCCGCGGCACCGTGCGCCATCAGGCGCCGGTCACTGTCCGCGAGCCCGATCACCGGCACCAGCGGTACGTCCCAGCGGACCAGTTCGGCCTCCGGGGCGTCGGGCAGGCCGGTGACGTCGACGGCCGTGAGCAGCCCGTCGGGCAGCCGACGGAGCACGTCCAGCGTGAACCGGTCGAGGACGGACACCTGGAGGACCGGGGCGAGCAGGGGGGCGACGACGTCGTCGAGATGACCGAGCGCCTCCAGCTCACCCCGCCGGTTGGCGAGGATGGGGCGGTAGACCGGTTCCGCCGCCCGGCCCCGGTGGGCGGGCACCATACCCCAATGTAGCCAGACATCGGTGTCGGTCACAGGGCCCGACCGGCCCGTCCCGCCCGCCGGGGCGTGCGGCACCCGTCGGCGACGACAGTTCGCCGGGGACGGTGCCGGTCTGCCGCGACCCGGGCCGGGCACGCCCGCCGCGTTCCCGCAACGGCGTCGCCGCCGTCCCGCGTGCCCGCAACGACGACGCCGCCGTCCCGCACACGGCGGGACGGCGGCGGTAGCGGCAACGGATCAGTCGTCGTCGCCGTCGTCGTCGTCCGAGTCATCGTCATCGTCCCGGTCGTCGTCGTCATCGTCGTCGACCGGCTCCTGCTCGGCCTTGACCACCGTGCCGTCGCCCCGGTCGACGTCGATCTCGTGCTCGGTCTGCCCGGCCACGATCTCGACGCTCCACACGGCGCGGCCGTCCTCGTCCTCGCGCTCGACCTCGACGATCTTGCCGCCGCCCGCCCGGGCCAGCGCGATCTCGCCGGCCCGCTGCTCGGTCACCGCGTCGTCGCCGGTGGCCGGCGCACCACTGCCCGACGGGGCCGGGGTGCCGCCGGTGGTCGGCGCGCCGCTCGTCGCCGGGGCGCTGCTCCCGGTGCCGCCCGGGGTGCCCGGCGTGGCCGGGGCCGTCGGGGCGGTGGTGGCGGCGGCCAGGGTGGTCGCCCGGGCCGCGCCGTTGTCGGCCGCCGCGACGCCGAAGGTCGCGCCGGTCACGGCCAGCACGGCCGCGCCGCCGAGCGACGCCAGCATCAGGGACTTGCGCTTCATCTCGTTCACCCTTCCTCGGTTGCTGGTTCCCAGGATCGCGCCGGTCCGGATAGCGCCACGCTGCCCGAACGCTAAGGCCGGGTTAAGCCCGTCCGGGCGCGGCCGGAGGACGGGTCAGGACGGGGGCGGGCCGAGTTCGAGGCGTACCTCGGCGCCCCCGGAGGGCGCGGTGTGCAGGGTGAGGCGGCCACCGCTGGACTGGGCGGCGCGGCGGGCGATGTCCAGGCCCAGGCCGGTCGAGCCGGCGGTGCTCGCGCCCCGGTCGATCGTGCCGGGCGGCATCCCCGGCCCCTCGTCCGCCACGGTCAGCGCCGCCCGGCCCGCCTCCGCCGCCACCAGCCGGACGGCGAACGCGGTGCCGTCGGGGGTGTGCGCGAAGACGTTGCCGAGCAGGGCGTCCACCGCCGCCGCCAGCTCGTCGGCGGGCACGCCCACCGGCAGCGGTCCCGGCGCCAGGTCGAGCGTCACGGCCCGCCCGGTGTCCTCGGCCAGCACCGACCAGAACGCCACGCGCTCGGCCACCACGGCCGCCGCGTCGGCGCTGGCCGCCCCGGCCGTCGGCACCCGCCAACGGGCCTGTCGAATCAGGCCGGTGACCGCCCGCTCCAGCCCGTCCACGGCCGCGGTCACCCGGGCCGCGTCCTCCGGGTCGCGCAGCGACTCGGCCTCCAGGCGGAGCGCCGTCAGCGGGGTGCGCAGGCGGTGCGAGAGGTCGGCGACCTCCTCCCGCTCCTGCACCAGCAGCACCTGGATCCGGCCGGCGAGGTGGTTGAGGGCGCCGGCCACCTCACGCAGCTCGCGCGGGCCGGCGGGCGTGACGCGCGCGGCCAGCTCCGCGTTCGCCAGCCGGTGCGACACCGCGGAGAGCTCACCGATCGGCCGGACCAGGGTGCGGGCCAGCCGGTCGGCGACGGCCAGCCCGATCAGCACCAGCAGCACGCCGAGCAGGGCCAGGACCAGCCAGGACCGGGTCACCCCGGCGGTCAGCTCGGCGGGCGGGACCACCGTCCGGATCACGGCGGTGCCGTCCGGCCGGCCCTGCACCGCGATCACCACCTCCCGACCCCGCCCGGACTCGGCGGTGAGGCTCTGCCCCCGGGCGGCCAGCGCCACGGCGGCCGTACGGGGGGCGGGGGCGCCGAGGACCGTGTCGTCGGGCAGGAACACCGTGACCGGCCGCGCGGACTCCATGGCCAGCTGGTCGACGGTCAGCCGGATCGTCGCGGGGTCGGCGGTGCCGACGACGGTGACGAGGCTCTGCGCGTCGGCCGTGGCCCGCACGGTGGCCCGGTCGGCCGCGACGGTACGCACCAGCAGCGCCAGCGGCACCAGGAAGGCGACCAGGGTGAGCACGCTGACCGCGGCGACCAGCAGCGCCAGCCGGGCCCTCATCCGGCGCTCCCCGGCGCCTCGAGCCGGACCCCCACGCCCCGTACGGTGTGCAGGTAGCGGGGCGCCTGCGCGCTCTCCCCGAGCTTGCGCCGCAGCCAGGACAGGTGCACGTCCACGGTCTTGTCGGCGCCGCCGTACGGGACCCGCCACACCTCGGCGAGCAGCTCCCGCTTGGTGACCACCTGGCCGGGCCGGCCCGCGAGGTGGTGCAGCAGGTCGAACTCGCGCGGGGTCAGCTCGACGGGCGCACCGTCCAGGGTGACCTGCCGCGACCGCGGGTCGACCCGCAGCCCGCCCACCACCAGCGCCGGGTCCTCCTCCGGGGCGGACCCGGTCCCGCGCCGGAGCACCGCCCGGATCCGCGCGTCGAGCTGCGCGGCCGTGAACGGCTTCACCACGTAGTCGTCCGCCCCGGCGTCGAGCACCCGGACGATCTCGGTCTCGTCGTCGCGGGCGGTGGCGACGATGACCGGCACGGCGCTGACCGCGCGGAGCATCCGCAGCAGCTCGCGGCCGTCCAGATCGGGCAGTCCCAGGTCCAGCACCACCAGGTCGGGCCGGTCGTCCAGCGCGTCGCGCAGGCCGGTCATCGCCGTCGAGGCGGCGGCCACCGCGTGCCCCCGTTCGCGCAGTGCCCGCAGCAGCGGCGTACGGATCGTCAGGTCGTCCTCGATGAGCAGCAGGCGGGCCACAGGTGGCAGGCTAGCCGCCACCCGACGCGCCGGCCCGGACGTTAACCCTCCCTTAGCCCCGTGCGGGGCTCGTCCCAACCTGGGATCGGGGAGACTCGGGGCATGCGCCGCCGTTCGTTCCTCGCCGTCGCCGGGTGGCTGGCCACCGCCGCCGTCGCCACCCTGATCGGGGTGGCCGCGATCCGGTGGGTGGGGGAGAGCATCGCCGGTACCCCGGGCGGAGTGCTCAGCCAGGAGGAGATCGAGCGTGCCCTGGCCTCGCCCGGGCCCACCGCCCCCGGGGCCGGCGGGCCGTCGTCGCCGTCGGCGAGCGGGACCGGCGGGCCGTCGTCGCCGGGAGCGACCGCTCCGGCCCCGGTGGGAGCACGTCGGGCCTTCGCCACGACGGGTGGCAGCGCGGTGGCCGAGTGCGGGCCGGACGGGGTGCGGCTGGTCTCCTGGACGCCCGCGCCGGGCTACCGGGTCGCGGACGCGGAGCCGGGGCCGGACGACGACGTGGAGGTCGCCTTCGCCGGCCCGTCCGGGGAGTTCGAGCTGAAGCTGCGTTGTGTGGGCCTGGAGCCGGTGGCGGCCGAGGACGACGACTGAGCCGGGGAACGAGCGCGCGGCGCCGTTCGGATCCCGGGGATCGGAACGTCGCCGCGCTCTGGCCGTCTCCCACCACCGCAGCCGTACGGCGGTACGCCGGCGGGGACCTGGCTCGACCGGCCACCGTGCGCCGGCTACTCACTCGATCCCCGTCCACCGGGGATCGAAACCCCGCAGGAGTGGCGAATTCCACCATCTGCGAGTCCCGGCGTGGCGTCGGGCCGCAGCGGGTATGTGCGTCGGCATGGAGCATTTCACTATCGCGACCGTCGCCGAGAAGAGCCCGGATTTCCGGCGGGTGCTGTGGACCGGTGAGCACACCCAGCTGGTGATCATGACGATTCCGCCGGGTGGCGAGATCGGCGAGGAGGTCCACGAGGACATCGACCAGATCCTGACCTTCGTCAGCGGTACGGGCGAGGCCCAGGTGGCGGGGGAGAAGCGCGAGGTCGTGCAGGGCGACCTGGTGGTGGTGCCGGCCGGCACGAAGCACAACTTCGTCAACACCGGCCCCAACCCGCTGGTGCTCTACACGGTCTACGGCCCGCCGGAGCACGCCGACCAGGCGGTGCACCGGACCAAGGAGGAGGCCGACGCCGCCGAGGCCGCCGGCGAGGACGAGCCGCCCACCTCCTGACCGTCGGCACCGCCTGAGGCGGTCGGAACGGGGTACCCGCAGCGGGTGGACCAACTGGCGATCTCCGACTACGGGTTCCTCTCCGACTGCCGTTCGGGCGCCCTGGTCGGTCGGGACGGCTCGATCGACTGGTGGTGCCCGGACCGGTTCGACTCCCCGTCGGTCTTCGGCCGCCTCCTCGACACGGAGGCCGGTCACTGGCGGCTGGCGCCCACCGCCACCGGGCTTCCCGGGCACCGGGTCGAGCGGTCGTACGTGGCCGACACGCTGGTGCTGCGCACCGTGCACCACACGCCGGAGGGGAGTGTCGCGGTCACCGACGCGCTCGCCGCCGAGGTCGGCGCCCGTGGCCACCAGCTGGGGATGAACTCCCCGGCGGTGCTGCTACGGGTCGTGGAGGGACTGGCCGGGCGGGTGCGGATGTCGCTCGACTTCCGCCCCCGCCCGCAGTACGGCCTGCTCACCCCGTACCTGCACGAGCAGCCCGACGGCGGGGTGCTGGCCGCGGCCGGCCCGGTGGTGCTGACCCTGCACGCCGGCGGGATCCCGCCGCACGTGGACCGGGACCGGATCCGGCAGGAGTTCGAGGTCTCCGCCGGGCAGGTGGTCGGCTTCGACGTGGCGTACGGGCAGTCGTACGGGACGGCGCCGGCCCGGCTGGAGCCGGTCGCCGCGCTCGCCGAGACGGTGCAGGCGTGGCAGGCCTACCGCGAGTCGCACCACTACGACGGCCGCTACCCGGAGCAGGTCCGGCACAGCGCGACCGTGCTCACCGGCCTCACGTACGCCCGCAGCGGCGCGGTGGCCGCGGCCCTGACCACGTCGCTGCCGGAGCGGATCGGCGGCGACCGCAACTACGACTACCGCTACTCGTGGCTGCGCGACTTCGCCATGACGCTGCGCGCCCTCTGGGTGGCCGCCTGCCCGGCCGAGGCGTCCCGGCTCTTCGCCTGGGCGGCCCGCTCGATCGGCCGGGTCGGCCCCGCCCCCGTGCCGGTGCTCTTCGGCCTGGAGGGGGAGCGGGACGTATCCGAGCACGAGTCCGCCCACCTGCTCGGCTACGGCGGCAGCCTGCCGGTGCGGGTCGGCAACGACGCCTGGCGGCAGCGCCAGCTCGACGTGCCGGGCGAGGTGCTCTCGGCGGTCTGGCAGTTGCGCGACCACCTGGGGGAGGCGTTCGACACGGAACTGCGCGAGATGGTGCTCGGCCTGGCCGAGCAGGTGGCCGCCACCTGGCACCTGCCCGACCGGGGGATCTGGGAGACCCGGGACACCGACCGGCACTACCTCACGTCGAAGGTGCTCTGCTGGGTGGCGCTGGACCGGGCGGTGCGGCTCGCGCCCCGGCTCGGCGACCGGGCCGACCCCCGGCGGTGGGCGACGATCCGCGACGAGATCCGGGCCGCAGTGCTGCGCGACGGCTGGCACGAGCGGACCGGCGCGTTCGGCGGCGCGTTCGGCTCGCCGGAACTGGACGCCTCCGTGCTGCTGCTGCCGCTGGTGGGGTTCCTGCCGGCGACCGACCCGCGGATGCGCGCCACCATCGAGGCGGTCGAGCGCGGGCTGGGTGCCGGCGAGGGACTCGTCCGTCGCTGGGACACCGACCCGGCGGGCTTCCTGCCCTGCTCGTTCTGGCTCGTGGAGTGCCTGGTCATGGCCGGTGAGCTGGGCCGGGCCGAGGCGCTCTTCGAGCGGCTGCTCGGGCACGCCAACGACATCGGCCTGTTCAGCGAGCAGATCGACCCGCGCTCCGGCGCGCAGCTCGGCAACACCCCGCAGGCGCTGTCGCACATCGGCCTGGTCAGCGCCGCCTGGCGGCTGACCGACCCCGGCACGGACTGACGGCGGTGCGGGGGAGGGGGCGTCGGGTCAGGCGGGCAGCACCGGCACGCCGGTGACGTCCACCGTCTCCGGGTACTTCACGCCGGCTCCGGTGTTGAGCACCACCACGCGTTCGCCGGCCCGGATCCAGCCGCCGGCGCGCAGGTGCCGGGCGGCGGTCAGGCAGGCGGCCCCCTCCGGGCAGAGCAGCAGCCCCTCGCGGGCGGCGAAGTCCCGCAGGTCGGCCAGGATCTCGGCGTCGTCGACGGCGATCGCGGTGCCGGCGCTGGCGCGCAGCGCGTCGAGGATCAGCTCGTCGCCGAGCGGGGCCGGCACGGTGATGCCGAACGCCACGGTGTGCGGGTCGGCCCAGGGCCGCGCCCGCTGCTCACCGGCGGCGAAGGCGCGGACGATCGGCGCGCAGCCCGTCGACTGCACCGCGACCAGGCGGGGCAGCTTGTCCTCGATCCAACCCAGCTCGCGCAGCTCGTGCAGCGCCTTCTGAATGCCGATCAGGCCGACCCCGCCGCCGGTGGGGTAGATGATGACGTCCGGCACCTGCCAGCCGAGCTGCTCGACGATCTCGTACCCCATCGTCTTCTTGCCCTCGAGCCGGTACGGCTCCCGCAGCGTGCCGGCGTCGAAGATCGCGCCGCCGGAGCCGGCGACCAGCCCCGCGACGTGCCGCCCGGCGTCGCTGATCAGTCCGTCGACCAGACGCAGGTCCGCCCCGGCGGCCACGCACTCGCGCCGGCAGACGGCCGGCGCGTCCAGCGGCATGACGATGGTCGCGCCCAGCCCGGCCCGCGCGACGTAGGTGGCCCAGGCCGCGCCCGCGTTGCCGTTGGTGGGCATGGCGATCCGCGTCACGCCCAGCTCGCGGGCCCGGCTGACGCCCACCGCCGCGCCGCGCGCCTTGAACGAGCCGGTGGGGGTCAACCCCTCGTCCTTGACCATCAGGTCCGCGATGCCGATCTCCGCGCCGTAGGCCGGGGTGCGCAGCAGCGGCGTCCAGCCCTCGCCCAACGTGGTCTCGTGCCGGGGGTCGGCCACCGGCAGCAGCTCGCGGTAGCGCCACAGGTCGGCCGGGCGCAGGGGGAACCGTTCCGGGGTGAGCACCTTCGCCACCGCCGCCAGGTCGTAGCGGGCCAGCAGCGGCGATCCGCAGTCGCAGAGGTTGGTCAGCTTGCCGGCGTCGTGCTCCCGCCCGCAGCGCGGGCACTCCAGGTGCGTCAGGTACACGATGCTCCTCGCCGTCTCAGCTCGTGTCTCGGCCGGCGTCGATGCTCAGCCAGCGGCGGCTGCGCCCGCCCGGCTCGTAGGCCGAGTCCAGGCGCTTCGCCACCACCCCGGGCAGCCCCTGCTCCCGGCCGGTCCGCAGCGCCTCCCGGCCGGCACCGGGGAACCACGGCGGAGTCTGCCAGTGCGGGCCGGCGAGCGCCAGACCGTCGAGCAGCTCCCGGCGCTGCGCGTACGGCAGGTCGAGGCTGCTCACGCCCTCCATCCAGAGCAGATCGAAGATCAGGTACTGGGCGTCGGGGGTCCGGCGTCCGCCGCGCGCCGGGCGCACCCGGCCGGCGCGGTCGATGCGGACCAGGACGCCGTCCAGCACGGCCTCCGTGGGTGCCAGCTCCTCGGCCAGCTCCCGCAACCAGGGGTACGTCCCGGAGACGTCCTCGTCGTCCTCCGCGAGCAGCCGCAGCCGACCACCCGAGACGTACGCGACCGCGCGCACCCCGTCCCAGCGCAGCTCGTAGCCCCACTGAGCCTCGTCCGCCGGCAACCTCGCCGCGCGGGTGGGGCTCATCGGGCGGACCAGCTCCGGCATGCTCGTCCAGCCCACCGGCGGCGGGTCGGTGCGCCGGACCATCCAGTCCCGCCCGCTCCGGCCGCCGGTGGCGAAGAGGACGTACCGCCCCGAGGTGCGCTCGCCGTCGAGCACCACGACCACCTCGTCGTCGCGCCACTTCTCGCAGCGGTAGGTGCCCCGGTCGTGGACGGTCATCCGCCCGCCGCCGTACTCGCCGGCCGGGATCTCGCCGTGGAAGTCGAGGTATTCCATCGGGTGGTCCTCGGTGTGCACGGCGAGGTGGTTGCGGCCGGTGTCGCGGGGCAGCCCGCGCGGCACCGCCCAGGAGGCCAGCACCCCCTCGTGCTCCAGGCGCAGGTCCCAGTGCAGGCTCCGGGCGTGGTGCTGCTGGATGACGAACCGGGCCGTGCCGTCGGCGGGCCGCTTCCTCCCCGGGGGTCGCTTCGGCACCGGCTCCGGGGTGCGCGCCGCGTCCCGTCTGCGCCGGTACTCCTCCAGCGGGTCAGCCACATCCGCATTCTCCGGCAATCCGCGCCGGACCGCCGGCCGCCCGCGTGTCCGGTCCGGTGGGCATGTCGCGGGTCATCACGGGTAGACCGCGGCATGGACCACGAGGACCAGCCCACCGTTGCGCTCCCGGGCGAGGTGCGGATGCCCCTGCTCGGCTTCGGTACCTGGCAGGCCACCGGCCAGGCCGGGTACGACGCGGTGCTCGCCGCGCTCGACGCCGGCTACCGCCACGTCGACACCGCCACGATGTACGGCAACGAGGAGGAGGTCGGCCGGGCGGTCCGGGAGAGCGGGCTGCGCCGCGAGGACGTCTTCGTCACCACCAAGCTGCCGCCGGACCGGGTCGGACGGGAGCGGGAGACGATCGAGGCCAGCCTGACCGCGCTCGGCACCGACCACGTCGACCTGTGGCTGATCCACTGGCCGCCGACGAACCCCGCGGACAACATCCCCGTCTGGCGCGAGATGCTCGCCGCCCGGGACGAGGGGCTCGCGCGCGCGGTGGGGGTGAGCAACTACGGCACCGGCCAGATCGACGAGCTGATCCAGGCGACCGAGGAGAACCCGGCCGTCAACCAGATCCGGTGGAGCCCCTCGTTGTACGACCGGCAGCGGCACAAGGAGCACCGGGACCGGGGAGTGGTGCTGGAGGGTTACAGCCCGTTCAAGACCAGCGACCTCGCCCACCCGGTGCTGACCCGCATCGCCGCCGCGCACGACGTCTCCCCGGCCCAGGTGGTGCTCCGCTGGCACGTCGACCACGAGATCGTGGTCATCCCCAAGTCGGTGACCCCGGAGCGGATCCGCGTCAACGCCGACATCTTCCGCTTCTCGCTGACCGCCGAGGAGATGCGCGACATCGACGCCCTCGGCAACCCCTGACGGACCCCTTCGCGGACCCCGGACCGGGCCCCGGTCCGGGGTCCGTCGTTGCCAAATTCCTTCAGCCTGAATAGGGGCGATGAAGGGTATCGACATAGATGCTCGTGACGATATACCGTGCGCCTCACCAGTTCATCGATGAGCCGGAACCCCTCCGCCCTTGTCTGAAGGAGCGCCATGAACGCGTCACGACCCGCCCGCCTCCCCCGACGCGGGGTGCTGGGCATGTCGGCCCTGGTGGCCACCGCGGTGGCCGTAGCCGCCAAGCCCGCCACGGCGAGCGCCGCGCCGCTCGCCGCGCCGAAGGCCGAGTGCCTCGCCGACCTGCTCGGGGAGTCCTGATGGCCACCATTCCCTGGCTGGTGGACGTCCTGCGGGGGGCGGGCGTCCAGGTCGTCACCCACGGCGACTGGGTCAACCGCATGCGTCCCGGCTCGTTCGACCCGATCGGCGTGCTCTGGCACCACACCGCCGCCACCTCCAGCGCCAGCAACCCGCACCCGGCGCTCAACGTCTGCATCAACGGCCGGTCCGACCTGCCCGGCCCGCTCTGCCAGGCGCTGGTCGACTACCACGGCGTCTTCCACGTCATCTCCGCCGGGCGCTGCAACCACGCGGGCGTCAGCCGGGGCAGCGGGCCGATCCCCGCCGGCGACGGCAACACGCTGATGATCGGCTGGGAGATCGACTACAACGGCGTGAACCAGGAGATGACGGCGGCGCAGTACAACGCGTCGATCGCCGCCACGGCCGCCGTGCTCAAGCGGCTGGGCAGGGACGCCAGCTACGCCCGGGGCCACCGCGAGACGAGCACCAGCGGCAAGATCGACCCGTCCTTCATCGACCTGAACACGATGCGCGCCGACGTCGCCGCGAAGATGGCGGGCGGCGGCACCCCGTGGAGCGCGGTGGTGGACAACTCCACCGCCGGACGCTTCACCGCCAGCGCCAACTGGGGCACCTCGGCGTACTCGGCCCAGCGGTACGGGACCGACTACCGCTTCGCGGAGCCGGTCGCCGCCAGCGACGCCGCCTGGTACAAGTTCAACGTTCCAACGACCGCGAACTACCGGGTCGACGCGTGGTGGCCGGCCGTCAGCGGCTACAACTCCGCCACGCCGTACATCGTGTCCACCACCACCGGAAACCGGACGATCATCGTCGACCAGCGGATCACCGGTGGACAGTGGCGCACCCTCGGCACCTTCACGTTGCCGGCCGGGGACGCCAACCGGGTCGCGGTCAGCCGGTGGAGCTCGGCCCCCGGCCTCGTCGTCGCCGACGCCGTCCGGCTCACCCGGATCTGACTCGGCCGGCCCTCTCACGCGCGACGTCCGCCAGGCACCGGGGTGGCCTGGCGGACGTCGCGTCCGGCGTTTCAGGAGCGCGTACAGGCCACTCCGTTGAGGGCGAAGCTCGTCGGTGACGCGTACGCGCCGCTCAGCGTGCCCTGGTAGCCGAAGCTGGCCGTGCCGCCCGGGGCGAGCGAGCCGTTCCAGCTGATGTTCCGCGCGGTCACCGCCGACCCGCTCTGGCTCACCGTGGCGTTCCACGCGCTGGTCACCTGCTGCCCGGCGGGCAGGTTGTAGGCCAGCGTCCAGCCGTTGACCGTGCTCGACCCGGTGTTGGTGATCTGCACGTCGGCGGTGAAGCCGTTGTTCCACGAGTTCGGCGTGTACTTCACCGCGCAGCCCGAGCCGCCCGGCGGCGGGGTGGTCGGCGGGGGAGTCGTCGGGGGCGGGGTGGTGGGCGGCGGGGTGGTCGGGTTGCCGCCGCCGTTGACGGCGGCGCTGAACGAGGTCACGGCCAGCCCGGCGCCGCCCTGCCACGGCTCGAAGCCGGCCTGGATGCTGGTCAGGTACCAGGAGTTGGTGATCGCGCCCCGGTTACGGGTGTCGTTGATGAAGGCCAGCAGGTTGAGGTTGGCGCTGCTGATCGCCGACGGGGCGAGGTACGAGATGACGTTGTTCGAGCCGTTGCTGCCCCGCCACACCTCCCAGCTCCGCCCGTCGATGGTGGCGGTGCCGACCGGGGAGCCGATGGGCTGGATCGGCCCCTGCCGGTTGAGCCAGATCATGATCTCCATCTGGTTCACCCCGTCGCGCTTCGGCGACGGATCCAGCCAGATGTCGTACGAGGCGTTGTAGATCGCGTTGCTGACGTACCGGTAGGCGATGTTGCTGGTGGCGCTGCTGATCTGGCTGACCTGGATCGGCAGGTTGGTGCCGGGGGAGCAGTTGGTGTAGTGGCAGCCGAGGAAGACCGACGGGTACGCGGTCGGCGCGCCGTTGGTCGGGTTGCTGCCGTTCTGGGTGGTGATCTCGAAGCCGCTGTCGGTGACGTTGATGCACTGCTGGGCGGTGGTGCCCCAGCGGTTGTTCTGCACCACGTAGCGGCCCTGGATGGTGGTGGAGCCGTACTGCTCGCAGATCTGCGTGTCGGCGCTGGCGGTGCCGCCGAGGGCCACGGCGACGATCGAGCCGGTGGCGAGCAGCGCGGCTGCCGCGAGGGCCCGGAGTGGACGTTTCATGATGCTCCTTCGGCTTCGGCGCGGAACGCCGGACGGAGTCGGCCGGTGGGGGTCGGGAGCGCTCCCACAGCTTCTTCGACACATTTACATCTCTGAAACCGCAGCGCAACGGGCCTGGGGTATTGGCGAGGTAAGTGAGGTTTGTCACGCCCGGGCCGGTCGGCGGGCAGGTGATCCACCGAAGCAGCGGCGACGGCCGCCGAGGAATGTTTCGTCTGGGACGATTGACTCTGGTGTGTGCCGATTGCGCCGAGTAGTGTCTTGCCTCCAACGCGTGCCGAACCCCTCCGGAGGCGTACACCACCATGGGTGGCTCTCCCCTGCGCATCCTCGTCGTCGGCGCGGGCATCGCCGGCCTGGCCGTGGCCCGGGCGCTGCGGATGGCGGGCTACCGCCCCGACGTCACCGAGAGGCTGCCCCCGGGCGAGAACGCCGAGACCGGTCTCTACCTGCCCGGCAACGCGGCCCGGGCGCTGTGCCGGCTCGACCTCGACGGGCCCGTACGCCCGCTCGGGCACGTCATCCACCGGCAGCGGTTCCTCGACGCGACCGGGGCGCCGCTCTGCGAGGTGGACCTCGACGCGCTCTGGTCCGGGGTCGGCGAGTGCCGGGCGCTGCCCCGGACGGAACTGCACCGGGTGCTGCTCACCGGCGCGGGCGGCGCCGTCCGGCACGGCACCGAGGTGCGCACCGTCGACCTGCTGCCGCACTCCGTCGGCGTCACCTTCGCCGACGGCACCGTCGCCGAGTACGACCTCGTCGTCGGCGCCGACGGGCCGCGCTCCTCGATCCGGGCCCTGGCCGCGCTCGGCGGTCCGCCCCGACCCGCCGGCCAGGTCGTCTACCGCGCCGTGGTGCGCGACGGACCCCCGGTCACCGAGTGGACCGCCCTGCTCGGCCAGCGCGCCGGTTTCCTGGTCGTGCCGATCGGCGCCGGGCGGCTGCACTGCTACGCCGACGAGGCCGGCACCGCTGCGCCGGCCGACCCGGCGGCCCGGCTGCGCGAGCTCTTCGGCGACTACGGCGGACCGGTGCCCGCCGTGCTGGAGGCGCTGGACGGGGTGCACGTCGGGGTCACCGAGGAGGTGGAGCTGGGCTGCTGGTCCCGGGGGCGGGTGCTGCTCGTCGGGGACGCCGCGCACGCCACCGCGCCGACGCTGTCCCAGGGCGCGGCGATGGCGCTGGAGGACGCCGTGGTGCTCGCCGAGTCCCTCCGCGCGGCCGGAGGCGACGTCGAGGCGGCGGTGGCGGCGTACGAGAGTCGTCGACGCCCGCGTACGCGATGGGTGCGGGACCGGACCCGCGACCGCAACCGGACCCGGGACGTGCCGCCGGCGCTGCGCGACCCGCTGCTGCGCGGGCGCGGCGACCGGATCTTCGGCGAGCACTACCGGCTGCTGCTCGGCCCGCTGTAGCGGCCGGCGGCCGAGGGCCCCGCGCGCCGGGGTGGGGCAGGCTACCCGACCACCCCACGCGGCGCAGCCACCTGCCGGGGACTATCCTCCTTGCGGATGACGGCCCGCAGATACCAGCGCGTGCCGAGCGGGACAACCCAGAACCGGAGGCCACTCGTGACCACCGTCGCACCCAAGCCGGTCGTGACCCGGCCCTGGCCGGTCCGAGCGCCGGTCAAGGGGTCGGCCATCGCGCGGCTGCTGCGTACCACGGACGCGAAGCAGATCGGGATCATGTACATGGTCACCGCGTTCGCGTTCTTCATGATCGGTGGCCTGATGGCCCTGATCATGCGGGCCGAGTTGGCCCGGCCCGGGCTGCAGTTCCTGTCGCCCGAGCAGTACAACCAGCTGTTCACCATGCACGGCACGATCATGCTGCTGTTCTTCGCGACGCCGATCGTGTTCGCCTTCGCGAACTACGTGGTGCCGCTGCAGATCGGCGCGCCCGACGTGGCGTTCCCCCGGCTGAACAGCTTCGCCTACTGGCTGTTCCTCTTCGGCGGCTCGATGACCATGATCGGCTTCCTCACCCCGGGTGGCGCGGCCGACTTCGGGTGGACCGCCTACGCGCCGCTGAGCTCCGTCGAGCACTCGCCCGGCGTGGGCGCGAACCTGTGGGTCGTCGGCCTGGTCATCTCGGGTCTGGGCTCGATCCTGGGCGCGGTCAACGTGATCACCACGATCCTGACCCTGCGCGCGCCCGGCATGACGATGTTCCGGATGCCGATCTTCACCTGGAACATCCTGGTCACCGGTCTCCTGGTGATCCTGGTCTTCCCGCTGCTGGCCGCCGCGCTGATGGCGCTCGCCGCCGACCGGCTCCTGGGCGCCCACGTCTACGACCCCGCGACCGGCGGGCCGATGCTCTACCAGCACCTCTTCTGGTTCTTCGGCCACCCCGAGGTGTACATCATCGCGCTGCCGTTCTTCGGCATCATCTCGGAGATCATCCCGGTCTTCTCCCGTAAGCCGATCTTCGGCTACAAGGGCCTGGTCGCCGCGACCATCGCCATCGCCGGTCTGTCGATGAGCGTCTGGGCGCACCACATGTTCTCCACCGGCCAGGTGCTGCTGCCGTTCTTCAGCTTCCTGAGCTATCTGATCGCCGTGCCGACCGGTATGAAGTTCTTCAACTGGATCGGCACCATGTGGCGCGGCCAGATCAGCTTCGAGACGCCGATGCTCTTCTCGATCGGCTTCCTGGTCACCTTCCTCTTCGGTGGTCTCACCGGCGTGCTGCTGGCCAGCCCGCCGATCGACTTCCACCTGCACGACTCGTACTTCGTGGTGGCCCACTTCCACTACGTGCTCTTCGGCACGATCGTGTTCGCCGTCTTCGCCGGCATCTACTTCTGGTTCCCGAAGATGTTCGGCCGGATGCTCGACGAGCGGCTGGGCAAGGTGCACTTCTGGCTGACCATGATCGGCTTCCACACCACGTTCCTGGTGCAGCACTGGCTGGGCAACGAGGGCATGCCGCGCCGGTACGCCGACTACCTGCCCGGCGACGGCTTCACGACGCTGAACATGGTCTCCACCATCGGCGCGTTCATCACCGGCATCTCGACCCTGCCGTTCATCTGGAACTGCTGGAAGTCGTACAAGGCCGGCCCGGTGGTCGAGGTCGACGACCCGTGGGGTCACGGCAACTCGCTGGAGTGGGCGACCAGCTCCCCGCCCCCGCTGCGGAACTTCGACCGGATGCCGCGGATCCGCTCCGAGCGGCCGGCGTTCGACCTCAAGTTCCCCGAGCTGGCGGCCGGCGGCCAGAGCCTGGCCGGCCCGCCGGAGGGCGGCGCCAAGCCGCTGACCAGCGAGTCCGACGGCGGTGCCAGCTACCGCGAGGACACCGCGAGCGACGCCGACCGACGCTGACGCTCCGCCACCACGTACGACGGGCGCCACCCCACCCGGGGCGGTGCCCGTCGGCGTTGCGATAGGTACGCCCCGCCGCAGCGGAACCCGGCGCCGCCGATCCGGGCGGCGTGACCCAGCCGTAGCCTGAGCGCGGACCTCATGATCGGTTGACGGAAGACCGGGCCACGTGGCGCTTGGACGCCGGCCGGGCGTCAACCGATCTCGCATGCCTGCCCGACGACCCGCAGGGCCGGCGTAGGCCAAGGAGGGCGCCGGAAGTGAGGGACGCGAAGCCAGGGGACCGCCGCGCCAGGGACGCGCCGGGCCGGGGCGGTCGGTCAGGTGGCGGAGGCCGAAACGAGCTCGGGGGTGGGCGGGAGGGTGGCGGCGGTGCGGCGGCGGCGCAGCTCGATCGGGAGCACGGCCAGCGCCACCAGCACCCCGACCGCCCCGGTGACCGCGAAGCCCCAGGCCGGCGCGGAGACGTCGATGACGGCGCCCGCGAGGGGCGCGCCGATCGCGATGCCGACCGTGACCGCCGAGCCGTGCAGGCCCATGGCCTCGCCGCGTACGGAGGCGGGGACCAGCCGGCTGACCGCGTCCGAGGTGGCCGCGATGGTCGGTGCGCAGAGCGCCCCGGCGGGGAGCAGCGCCAGGCAGAGCAGCCACCAGTGCGCCCCGCCCAGCCCGACCGGGATGGTGCAGAGGCTGAGCGCGGCCATCAGGACCAGCGGCGAGAAGGAGCGGGTGACCGCCCCGTACGCGAAGCCGCCGACCAGCGACGCGACCGCCCAGACGGCGAGGACGGCGCCCGTCCACCCGACGTCGCCGCTCTCCCGCAGCACGGCGACCACGGCCACGTCGGTGCCGCCGAGCACCAGCGTGCCGGCGGCGCTGACCGCCAGCACGGCGAGCAGGCGCGGGGTGAGCCACGACCGGCGGGGCACCCTCGCCTGCGGCCCGGCCGGCTCGCCGCCGCCCCGGGTGGGCGGGTCGAGCACCCAGAACGCGACGCCGGCGGCGACGATGCCGGCGCCCACGAGGTAGAGCGTGGTCCGCGCGGAGATGGCGGTGACCGCCGCCACGGTCAGCGCGGGGCCGACCATGAACGACAGCTCCACCGCCATCGAGTCCAGCGCGTAGGCGGGGCGGCGGCGCTCCGGCGGCACCATCGCGGCGATGGACTGCCGGATGACCGAGAAGATCGGCAGGGCGAGCGAGCCGGCCAGGAACGCGGCGGGCAGCAGCACCGGGTACGGCAGCATCGGCGCGGTGGACCAGAAGACGGCCTCGGCGGTCCCGGTCAGCACGAGCACCGGCCGCAGGCCGCGCCGGTCGACCAGGCGGCCGAGCAGCGGGCCGCCGATCGCGGCGCCCACGGTGACCGCCGCGCCGATGAGCCCGGCCGCTCCGTAGCCGCGCCCGAGGTCGAGCACGACGTAGAACGTCAGGGTCACCCCGGTGGCGGTGAGCGGGACGCGCGCGAGCACCGACACCAGCAGCAGCGACCGGAGACCGGGCAGGGCGAGGGCCTCCCGGTAAGGCTTCATGTTCATGTCGGTGCGTACCTCCGCCGGACATCCTCGGCCGGAGGTACGACACCCGCCAGCGAATTACCGCCTCATGCGGCCCTGACCACAGGCTCCCCGCGCATGGTGACCCCGGCGCCCTCGAAGGCGCGCAGCGCCACGTCGGTGGTGCCCGGGGCGACCCCGGCGGTCAGGTCCAGCAGGACGGTGGTGGCGAAGCCCTCCCGGGCGGCGTCCAGGGCGGTCGCCCGTACGCAGTGGTCGGTGGCGATCCCGACCACGTCGACCCGGTCGACCCCGTGCCGGCGCAGCCAGTCGGCCAGGCACTCGCCGTCGTCGGCGTGCCCCTCGAAGCCGGAGTACGCGGCGGCGTGCTCGCCCTTGTGGAAGATCGCCTCGACCCGGTCCGTGGCCAGGTCGGGGTGGAACTCCGAGCCGGGGGTGCCCACCACGCAGTGCCGCGGCCAGGAGTCCACGAAGTCCGGCGGGTCGCCGAAGTGGGCGCCCGGGTCGACGTGGTAGTCCTTCGTCGCGACCACGTGGTCCCAGCGGTCCGGCTCGGCGGCGAGCAGCCGGGTGATCCCGGCCGCCACGCCGGCCCCGCCGCCCACGGCCAGCGAGCCGCCCTCGCAGAAGTCGTTCTGCACGTCGACGATGATCAGCGCGTTGCTCACTGGTGCTCCTTTTCAGTCGGCCGGGACGACCGTGACCGGGATGGCCGGGTCGCCGGCGGAGAGCTTCAGCCCCTCCCAGGGGATGGAGATCAGGCACTGCCGCAGGTGCTCCCGCGACTCGTCCAGACTCGGCCGCTCGACCGGCTCGCCGCCGGCCAGGAACGAGTGCTGGAGCAGCCGGTCGTTGGGCCGGGGGTCGGGCACGCCCTGCGGCACGACGATCTCCTCGGTGGCGGTGCCGGTCGGCTTGTGCCGGCGTACGGCCACCTTCCGGCCGCCGATGGTGGCCTTGTGCTCGGAGCGCTTGACCACCGGGCGGCCCTCGACCTCGACGAGCTTGTAGACCAGCCCGGCGGTGGGCGCGCCGGAGCCGGTGACCACGGCGGTGCCCGCGCCGTACATGTCGACCGGTTCGGCGGCGAGCGAGGCGATGGCGTGCTCGTCGAGGTCACCGGAGACGATGATCTTGGTCTCGGTGGCGCCCAGCGAGTCGAGCAGCTCGCGGGACTGCTGCGCGATCACCGCCAGGTCGCCCGAGTCGATCCGTACGGCCCGCAGGTCGGGCCCGGCCACCGCGATCGCGTTGCGGATGCCCTGGCTGATGTCGTACGTGTCGACCAGCAGCGTGGTGTCCTTGCCCAGCGTGGCGACCTGCGAGGCGAACGCGGCCCGCTCGTCGGTGTGCAGCAGCGTGAACGCGTGCGCGGCCGTGCCGGCGGTCGGGATGCCGTAGCGCCGCCCGGCGGCGAGGTTGGAGGTGAACCGGAACCCGGCCAGGTACGCGGCCCGTGCCGCGGCCACCGCCGCCTCCTCGTGCGCGCGCCGGGAGCCCATCTCGATCAGGGTCCGCCCGCGGGCGGCGGTGACCATCCGCGCGGCGGCGGCGGCGACGGCGCTGTCGTGGTTGAGCACGGAGAGGATGAGCGTCTCCAGCACCACGCACTCGGCGAAGCCGCCGGAGACGGTGAGGATCGGCGAGCTGGGGAAGAACAGCTCGCCCTCGGCGTAGCCCTCGATGTCACCCGTGAAGCGGTAGTCGCGCAGCCAGGCGGCGGCCTGCTCGTCGACCACCCCGGTACGCCGCAGGAAGTCGACCTCGTCGGCGTCGAAGCGGAAGTCGCGGATCAGCTCGATCAGCCGGCCGGTGCCGGCGACCACGCCGTAGCGACGACCGGCGGGCAGCCGGCGGCTGAACACCTCGAAGACGCAGCGGCGGTCGGCGGTGCCGTCGCGGAGGGCGGCACTGACCATGGTCAGCTCGTAGTGGTCGGTCAGCAGCGCGGGGCGAAGGGTGCTCACCGCCCCAGCCTAGGGTTCACCCGTTCTCGCCGCCGTCGTGGCCCGGGATCGCCCGCAGGGCGGCCCGCAGCTCGGCCCGGCCGGCGACGCCGAGCTTGCCGTAGATCCGCTGGAGGTGGTTCTCCACGGTGCGGGCGGAGAGGTAGAGCCGCTCGGCGATGACCCGGCTGGTCACCCCGTCGGCGGCGAGCCGGGCCACCTGCCACTCGCGTTCGCTCAGCGCCGGGGAGCCGGCCTGCAACGCCGGGGTACGGATCAGGTCGCAGCGACCGAGCAGCGCGGCGAGGCGTTCCCGGGCCGTGGCCGCCGCCGGGGACCGCCGCCGGCGCAGCCGGTCCAGGGCGGTGGCGGTGGCCTCCGCCGCGTAGACGGCCAGGTCGAGCGCGTCGAAGCTGTCGGCGACCGCCAGCAGCTCGTCGGCGGATCCGCCCGCGGCGGCCCGGGCGTGCCGGGCGAGCAGCGGGGGCAGCACCCCGTCGACCCGTTCGGAGAGCTCGGCGAGCCGCTGCGCGACGGTGCGCCGGCTGCCGTCGGAGCAGGTTGGGCCGAGCGGCGCCGTCGCCTGGTCCAGCCGGACCAGGTCGTGCAGCACGTGCACCTCGTGGCCGGCGAAGCCGTCCGCGCGCAGCCGGTCGGCCAGCCCGCTCAGGTGCTTGACGGCGCCGGACACGTCGCCACCGGCGGCGAGCACCGCGCCCCGGGCCTGCTCCAGCCACGGGTACAGCACGACCATGCCCGGGGCGTGGGTGCGGTCGGCCTCCGCCATCGCCTCGGCCGCCTGCGCGGCGTCGCCCCGCAGCGCCGCCGCCTGGGCCCGCTCGGCCTGGGCCAGGCCCGCGTAGACCCGGCTGGTGGCGAGCACCGCGCAGGCGCCGAGGCTGGTCCGCAGCGCCGCGTCGCTCTGGCCGCGCAGCCGGGCCGCGTACGCCTGGAGGACGGCCAGGTAGCCGGTGCCGAGCCGGAAGTCGCCGGCCCCGGCCAGGTCGGCGAACTCGTCGGCCACGATCGCGTCGATGCCGGCCAGGTCGCCCGCGAGCGCCAGCCGGGTGCCCCGGGCCAGCTCCAGGGCCAGTTGCAGGTACGGCATGTCCGCCCGCCACCGACCCACCTCGGCCTGCACCTGGTTGATCGCGGTGGCGCTGCGGTGCAGCCGCCCCTGCGCGGCCTGCAGGTGGGCGATCGTGCTGCGGGCCAGCTCCCGGGCGGCGACGCTCGCGGCCGGCCGGTCCAGCACCGTCTGCCCCAGCCGCAACGCGATGCCGGTGTCCAGCCGGTGCAGCCGCATGATGCCCTCGAAGGCCAGCACCCGGGCCTGGTCGGCGGAGTCCGTCAGGGTCGACCGGCGGGCGGCGATCTCCTCCACGGTGGACTCCCGGCTCAGGCCCCAGTAACTGACCATGCCCCGCACCGTCAGCCAGCGGCTCAGCCGCCGGTCGCCCTCGATGTCGCCGGAGACCGCGTCGAGCACCCCGATCGCCTCGTCCGGCCGGTCGGCGAACATCAGGATGGTGGCCAGCAGCTCCGCCGCGTCGAAGCCGCCGCCCGTGTCGAGCGCCGCGCGGGCCAGTCGGGTCGCCAGCGGTACGTCGTAGCGGGCGAACGCCTGCCGGGCCGCGTCGAGCAGCAGGGCCGGATCCTGCGCGGTGCCCGAGTCGAGCCGCCAGACGGCCACCCGGAGCAGGTCGTCGCGGCGCCGCTTGCCGACCAGCTCCAGCAGCTCGGCGAGGCGGGCCTGCAACCGTCGCGTCCGGCTGACGGGGCAGCGGCGGCGCATCACCTCGCCGTAGAGCGGGTGGGCCAGCCGCACGTTCGCCCGGCGGTCGTCGTGTTCCACGGCGATCAGCCCGCGTTCCTCGGCGGTCTCCACGTCCACCGGGTCGGCGGCCTGGTTGAGCAGGTGCAGGCCGAGCGGTTCGCCGAAGGCGACCAGCTCCACCACCCCGCGTACGCCCGGGGTGAGCTGGCCGATCCGGACGTCGATCAGGTCGGTCAGGTTGGGCGCCAGCTCCAGCCGGCCGGTCCACTTCCAGATCCCGTACGTGCGGGTCAGCTCCCCGCGGTCGGCGGCGAACACCAGCTCGCGCAGCAGCAGCGGGTTGCCCTCGGAGAGCCGGCCGAGCCGGTCGGCGGAGGTGGCGTCGACCGGTCCCTCCAGGATCTCGGAGAGCAGCCGCGTGGTCTCGGCCGGCGGCAGCGGCTTCAGCTCGACGTGCTCGACCAGGCCGTCGGTCCACAGGGCCCGGATCGGCAGCGGGAGCTGCTCGCCGTCGCGCGACGTGCCGACGACCGTGGCGTTGTCGGACCGGGCCACCAGGTGCACCAGCGCCGCCGACGGCGGGTCGAGCAGGTGCGCGTCGTCGACCGCGAGCACGATCCGGCGGCCGGCCGCCTGCTGTTGCAGCACGTCCACCGCCCACCGCAGGATGCCGGCGGGGGAGAGGCCCTGCGGCTGCTCGGTCGGGAGCACCTGGACGAGGCCGCCGAAGGGGAGCGCGGCGGTGGTGGCGCTGGCCGCGATCGACCAGACGGCGTACCCGTCGCGGGGGAGGGCCGCCATCCCCTCGCGCAGCAGTCGGCTCTTGCCGATGCCCGCGTTGCCGCTGAAGAAGATGCCCCGCCCCTCCGCGCCGGTCACCGCCGACAGCAGACGGTTGAGCTCATCCGTTCGGCCGACGAATCCCCACCGACTCATCGGGGCAGCATATCGACCGGAATCCGTCCGCGTGCACATCGTCACGCACCGAAGTTGAGTAGTCTCATAGTTACCCCTGAGTATTCGAAGTGTTCGGTTCGGGGACCTGGTCGCCCGTACTCTTCCGGCATCCGGGTGCCGACACCGGACGATTCCATGCGGCCGGCCGCTGCCGGTCGCCTGCCACGGGAGGCCGCTTTCGATGAAACCCGGTCCTCTCCCTGCCGTCGACAGGCCCGACGACACGGCCGGAGCCGCAGAGCTGCCCCGTCGGGACCGGCTGCCCGTCCGACTGGGCGTGACCGAGCCCCGCCCGGAGGAGCCGCTGGCCGTGATCGGCGTCGGCCCGGCCGGCGCGGGGCGGCGCGAGGTGCTCGCCCGCCTGCTCCAGCTCGATCCGGCCATGCTCGCCGTACCCGCCGGCAGTTGGCTCGTGGTGCGCCACTCCCGGGTGCCGACGCGGGCCGCCTACGTGCCCGGCTACCGCCAGCCCCACTCCTACGGTGCCGACCGGCTGGCCGCCGGGCCGGCGCTCGCGCGCCCGCCGCGCCGGGTCGAGCTGAGCCTGCCCGAGCCCCTGCTGCGGCACTTCAGCCTCGTCGACACGCCGGACACCGGTGCCCTCGGGGTGGCCGGCGGTCAGCTGCTGCTCGACGCGGCGGGCCGGTCCGGGGCGGTGCTCTTCGTGATCGCCGCCGACCAGGCCTTCACCGCCGTCGAGCTCCACCTGCTCGCCGACCTGGCCCGCGCCGGCGTCAGGGTCGTCTTCGCGGTCACCCCGGGCGCGGGCGGCTGGGCCCCGGTGCCGGAGGGCGCGGCGACGACGGAGGGCACGGGGGCGTCCGTCGGGTCGGCTCCCGCACCGGTGGACCCGGTCGCGGTCACCGTCGAGGCGCACCGGGCGGCCCTGCTGGCCGCCGTTCCCGGGCTCGCCGACGCCCGCTGGTTCCCGCTCGACGCCGCGGGTGACGGGGCGGACCTGCGCCGGGCCCTGGTCGGCTGGGCCGCCGACGAGGGGCTGCGACGGGCGAGTGCCGAACCGCCGGTGCTGCCCGGGGCGCACGGCCGGGTGCCGGTGGTGGCCGACCCGGGCGGCTGGTCGGAGCAGCTCGACCGGCAGGCCCGGTCCTCCTCCCGGCGCATCCGTCAGCACCTCGCCCTGGAGGTGGCGAACATCCACCTCCGCGTGGTGCAGGAGATCGTCTTCGGGGTCGGCTGCGCCGGCCTGCCGCAGCTGCTCGACCGAGAGATGGAGGCGCTGTCGCTGCTGGCCACCGCACAGTGCGACGAGGCGGTGCGCGGGCTCCTGGAGGAGGCCGCCGGGCGCGTCTTCGGCGCGCCGCTGCCGGCGGGCGTCCGGCGGCGCCTCTGCGCCCCGGTGCGCTGGGGCCTGACGGAGCACCGGGGCGAGCACGAGCTGGACCGCGTGCTGCTCGTCACCAGCACCGGCGGCGTGGCGGGGCTGACGGGGGCCGGCGCGACCGACGCACTGGCGAGCTACCCGGGCGTGGCGCGCGTGGAGGTGCTCCCGCCGGTGGCCGTGGCCCTCTCGGGCGGCTGCTGGCAGCACTGGCGCAGCCCCGGCAACCACGATGCCAACGCCGCCCGCGCCTGGGCGCAGCGCGCGCTGCGCGAGGTCGAACTGGAACTGTCCCGGGAGGTGTCCCGGCGGTTCGAGGTGGTCCGCCTCTCGCTGGACGGGGTGCTCTCCGATGCTGTCGAGCACGGCATCCTGCTCGCCTGAGGGCGATCCGGTCGCTCGCGGCGTCGGCACCGCGCCGAGGCCGCCGCTCGCCACCGCCGATGCCCTTGACCAGGCCGGACGCGGCGATCCGCGCCGGGCCGGCGTTCCGGTTCCTCGGTTCGGCGAATCCGGTGGCACGATGGGGGGCATGGCGGCTCCGCAGGTTGCACCTGTCGAGACGCCGGACACCAATGAGGTGCCGGCGTCCGACCGGCCGTGGGTGACGATCGTGTGGGACGACCCGGTCAACCTCATGACGTACGTGACCTGGGTCTTTCAGAAGCTCTTCGGCTACAGCCGGGAGAAGGCGGAACAGCTCATGCTGGACGTGCACCACAAGGGTCGCGCCGTGGTCTCCAGCGGCGCCCGGGAGCGGATGGAGCACGACGCGTCGCAGTTGCACGCGTACGGGCTGTGGGCGACGGTGGACCGGTCGTGAGCATGTTCCGTCGCCAGGGCGACCGCTACGTCGTCACCTTCGCCGTCGACGAGGTGCGGGTGCTGCGGAAGGTGGCATCCGAGGTGGTGGGGCTGCTCACCGACGGCTTCGACCACACCGACCCGGTGGTGGGCCGGCTCTTCCCCGAGGTCTACCCGGAGGACCCGTCCGGCACGGCCGAGTTCCGCCGCTACACCGAGGGCGACCTCAAGACCGCCAAGATCGACCAGGCCGGCGCGATCCTCGCCTCGCTGCCCGACGAGGCCGGCGGCGAGGTGCGCCTCGACGCGGAGGCCGCCGAGGCGTGGCTACGGGCGCTCAACGACGCCCGGCTGGCGATGGGCGTCCGGCTGGAGATCAAGGACGGCACCGACCTGGGCGAGGAGCTCGACGACGCCGTCGCCGAGGACCCGACCTCCAGCCGGGTGTTCCAACTGTCGGTCTACGCGTACCTCGGCTACCTCCAGGAATCCCTGCTCAACGCCTTGATCGACTAGGCGTGACCGCCGCCACCTTAAGGTCGCGGCAGGTACGCGTTAGGCTGGACCACGTGCTGAGCATCGACCGGTCGATCGTCGACGCGATCGTCGCCCACGCCCGCCGGGACCACCCCGACGAGGCGTGCGGCGTGGTCGCCGGTCCCGCCGGCAGCGACACCCCCACCCGGCACATCCCCATGGACAACGCGGCCCGTTCCATGACGTTCTACGAGTTCGACTCGATGGAGCAGCTGCGGGTGTGGCGCGAGATGGACGACCGGGACGAGGAGCCCGTCGTCATCTACCACTCGCACACCGCCACGGAGGCGTACCCGTCCCGCACGGACATCTCGTTCGCCGGTGAGCCCGGCGCGCACTACCTGCTGGTCTCCACCCGCGACCCCGGCTCGGAGGAGATCCGCTCCTTCCGGATCGTCGACGGCGTGGTGACCGAGGAGCCGGTCCGGATCGTGGACGCGGGGGTGGACCCGCACGCCGTGCAGTCCTACATGTTCGGGCAGAGCCCGGCGACGGTCGACTACGAGTGTTCCGGCCGCTGATCCAGCGCCGTCACACCCGTCCACGTCCCGTCACCTTCCGGCACGCCCGATCATCATCGAGGAGCACGACACCATGGCCATCGAGGTTCGCATCCCCACCATCCTGCGCAGCTACACCGGCGGCGCGAAGGTCGTCGAGGGCGCGGGCGACACGCTCGCCGACCTGCTCGCCGACCTGGACTCCCGGCACGCCGGCCTGAAGGCCCGGCTGGTCACCGACGCCGGTGCGCTGCACCGCTTCGTCAACGTCTACGTCAACGACGAGGACGTCCGCTTCCTCGGCGCGCTGGACGCCAAGCTCAACGACGGCGACAGCGTGACCATCCTGCCGGCCGTCGCCGGGGGCGCGTTCGGCTTCGCCGCGGCCGCCGCGATCGCCCAGCACGGCGCCGCGGTCGCCGCGCGGTCGGCCGCCGCCGCCCGCTGACGGCGGGCGGTCACCATGGCGCGGTACGACAGCCTTCTCGACGCCTGCGGGGGAACGCCCCTGGTCGGGCTGCCCCGGCTCTCCCCGACGGTGCCCGACGGGGCGCCGCCGGTGCGGCTCTGGGCGAAGCTGGAGGACCGGAACCCGACCGGCAGCATCAAGGACCGGGCGGCCCTGTTCATGGTCCGGGCGGCCGAGGAGGCCGGCCGGCTCCGACCGGGCGACACGATCCTCGAACCGACCAGCGGCAACACCGGCATCTCGCTGGCGATGGTGGCCAAGCTGCGCGGCTACCGGCTGGTCTGCGTGATGCCGGAGAACGTCTCGACCGAGCGCGTGCAGCTGCTCCGGATGTACGGCGCGGAGATCATTTTCTCGCCGGCGGCGGGCGGCTCCAACCAGGCGGTGGCGACCGCCAAGCAGATCTCGGCCGAGCACCCCGACTGGGTCATGCTCTACCAGTACGGCAACGACGCCAACGCCCGGGCACACTACGAGACCACCGGGCCGGAGCTGCTGCACGACCTGCCCACGATCACGCACTTCGTGGCGGGCCTCGGCACCACCGGGACGCTGATGGGCACGGGGCGCTACCTGCGGGAGAAGGTCGACGGCATCCAGGTCGTCGCGGCCGAGCCGCGCTACGGCGAGCTGGTCTACGGGCTGCGCAACATCGACGAGGGCTACGTCCCGGAGCTCTACGACGCGTCGGTGCTGTCCCGGCGCTTCTCCGTCGGCACCCGCGACGCGGTGCTGCGGACCCGGCAGCTCGTCGAGGTGGAGGGCATCTTCGCCGGCTTCTCCACGGGCGCGATCCTGCACGCCGCCCTCGCGGTGGCGCACGAGGCCGTCCGCGCCGGCCAGCGGGCCGACGTGGCCTTCGTGGTCGCCGACGGCGGTTGGAAGTACCTCTCCACCGGGGCGTACGGCGGCACCCTCGCCGACGCGGAGGAAGCCCTGGAGGGCCAGCTCTGGGCGTGACGTCCCGCGGCCGGGCCGCCGACACGCGTCGGTGGCCCGGCCGCCCGGCCCGGCTCCCGCGACGCGACCGGGCCACTCACCCAGCGCTACCGGCGGACGCCGTCTTGTCACGGGATCCGGGCGGGCGGCCCGGGCGGGTGTCACGTTGGTGACAACTTCCTGTGGATGACTCTTGTCGTCGCGCGGGCGCGCGTAGGCTGCCCTGCGTGGCGTACGCGTCGGTAGAGATCATCCACAGCGGGACCGTCGGCGCGGAAACTACGCAGAGTTATAGTGAGATGACTCGATGCGACTGACCGTCCTGGGCTGCGCGGGCAGTTTCCCCGGTCCCGAGTCCCCCTGCTCGGCCTACCTCGTCGAGGCGGACGGCTTCCGGCTGCTGGTCGACTTCGGCTCCGGGTCGCTGTCCAACCTCCAGCGCTACGCGGGGCTGCACGCCCCGGACGCCATCATCCTCACCCACCTGCACTGCGACCACATCCTCGACGCGGCGTCGTACGTGGTGGTCCGCCGCTACGCCCCGGACGGCCCCTACCCGTCGCTGCCCGTCTACGCCCCCGCCGGCGCACCGGACCGGCTGGCCGCCGCGTACGGGCAGGAGGACAGCACGGTCGAGGATGTCTACCAGTTCTACGCCCTCGAACCCGGCACCTTCCCGATCGGCCCGTTCGCGGTCACCGTCGACCGGGTGAACCACCCCGTCGAGACGTACGGCGTCCGGCTGGAGCACGGCGGCCGGGTCCTCTGCTACTCGTCGGACACCGCGCCCTGCGAGTCGCTGCTGCGACTGGCCCAGGACGCCGACACGTTCCTCTGCGAGGCGAGCTACCTCGACGGCGTGGAGAACCCGCCGGACCTGCACCTGACCGGCCGGGAGGCCGGCGAGGCGGCGACCAAGGCCGGGGTGGGCCGGCTGCTGCTCACCCACCTGGTGGCCGCCTGGGGCAGCGAGGCGCACACCGTGGAGTCGGCCGGCGCCGCCTTCGACGGGCCGCTGGAAGTGGTCCGGCCCGGCGCCAGCTACGAGATCTGACCGGCCGGCGCCCGGGGCGGGACACCCCGGGGCACAGCGATCGGGGCACCACATAGGGTGCAGGGATGGCACGACCTGACGGGCGGCGACCCGACGAACTCCGACCTGTGACGTTGACCCGGGGCTGGAGCACCCATCCGGAGGGCTCGGTGCTCGTGGAGTTCGGCGGCACCCGGGTGCTCTGCACCGCCAGCGTGACCGAGGGCGTGCCCCGCTGGCGCAAGGGCTCCGGGCTCGGCTGGGTCACCGCCGAGTACGCGATGCTGCCCCGGGCCACCAACACCCGCTCCGACCGGGAGAGCGTGAAGGGCCGCGTCGGCGGGCGTACGCACGAGATCTCCCGGCTGATCGGCCGGAGCCTGCGGGCGTCCATCGACCTGAAGGCCCTCGGCGAGAACTCGATCGTGCTCGACTGCGACGTGCTCCAGGCCGACGGCGGCACCCGCACCGCCGCGATCACCGGCGCGTACGTGGCGCTGCACGACGCGGTGACCTGGCTGGCCGGGCGCAAGTCGCTGGCCGGCAAGCCGGAGAAGGTGATGCACCGCTCGGTGGCCGCGATCAGCGTCGGGATCATCGACGGCGAGCCCCGGCTCGACCTCGACTACACCGAGGACGTGGCCGCCGAGGTCGACATGAACGTGGTGTGCACCGGCACCGGCGAGTTCGTCGAGGTGCAGGGCACCGGGGAGGCGGGCGTGTTCGCCCGCGCGCAGCTCGACGCCCTGCTCGACCTGGCCGTCGCCGGCTGCGTGGAACTGGCCGAAGCCCAGCGGAAGGCGCTTTTCTCATGAACAAGGTGCTGCTCGCCACCCGTAACCGCAAGAAGCTCGTCGAGCTCCAGCGGATCCTCGACGGCGCGCTCGGCGCGCACCGCGTCGCCCTGATCGGGCTCGACGACGTCGAGGAGTACCCGGAGCTGCCCGAGAGCGGCCTGACCTTCGGCGAGAACGCGCTGATCAAGGCGCGGGAGGGCTGCCGGCGCACCGGCCTGCCGACGATCGCCGACGACTCCGGGCTCGCCGTCGAGGCGCTCAACGGCATGCCGGGGGTGTTCAGCGCCCGCTGGGCCGGCCGGCACGGCAACGACGAGGCCAACCTCCAGCTGGTGCTGGACCAGATCGCGGACCTGCCCGACGAGCACCGGGGCGCGTCGTTCGTCTGCACGGTGGCCCTGGTGCTGCCCGGCGGCAAGGAGCACCTGGTCGACGGCCGGCAGACCGGCCGGCTGCTCCGGTCGCCGCGCGGCGACGGCGGGTTCGGCTACGACCCGATCTTCCTCGGCGACGGCCAGGACCGCACCAACGCCGAGCTGACGCCGCAGGAGAAGGACGCGGTCAGCCACCGGGGCAAGGCGCTGCGGGAGCTGGCCAAGCTGGTCGCCAAGGTGCTGCCGCCCGCGAGCTGACGGACCCGCCCCGGTGCCAGGGGTGCTGACGGGTTTCGCCGTCATCGTCACCGTCATCGCCGTCGGCTACGCGCTCGGCCGTGGCGGGGTGCTGGGACCGGAGGCGGCCACCGTTCTCTCCCGCGTCGCGTTCTTCGTGGCGACTCCGGCGCTGCTGTTCGAGACGGTGGCCCGGGCCGACGTGCCCGCGGTCGTCTCGTCCGCCCTCGTCGTGACGGTGGTGAGCACCACCACCGTGGCGTCGGTGTTCGTCGCCGTCGCGAGGCTCTGCTGGCGCCGCTCCGTCGCGGACGCGACGGTCGGCGCCCTGGCCTCGTCGTACGTCAACGCGGCGAACATCGGCATCCCGGTCGCGGTCTACGTCCTCGGGGACGCCTCGTTCGTCGCGCCCGTCCTGATGTTCCAACTGGTCGTCATGACGCCGGTCGCGTTCGCCTTCCTCGAGGCGGCCACGGCGGGAAGCAGACCGTCGCCCGGCACGGTGGTGCTCCAGCCGCTCACCAACCCGGTCACCATCGCGTGCGCGCTGGGCGTCGGGGCGAGCCTGACCGGCTGGCTGCCGCCGGAGCCGGTCCTGCGGCCGATCGAACTCGTCGCGGCGATGGCGGTCCCCGCCACACTGATCGCGTACGGCCTCTCCCTGCACGGCGCGCCGCGGCCCGGCTCCGGCGACACCGGGCGGGACGTACGGCTCGCGGTCGTCCTCAAGACGGTGGTCCAGCCCGCCGTCGCCTATCTCGTCGCCCGCTTCGCGATGGGCCTGCCGCCCGGCCTCGTGCTGGCCTGCACGGTCACCGCCGCCCTGCCGACGGCGCAGAACGTCTTCGTCTACGCGGTCCGCTACGGCCGGGGCGCGGTCCTGGCGCGCGACTCGATCCTGCTGTCGACGGTGGCCGCCGTGCCCGTGCTGGTCGGCGTGGCGGTGCTGGCGGGCTGAGCCCCGACGTCGGCGCGGTCGCCCCCGGCGCACGTCGGCGCGGCCGACCCCGGGCCACCGCGGCGAAACGGTGGCCCGGGGTGGCCGTCAGTCGAGGGGCCCGATCTCGCGCTCGATGGCGGCGCGCAGCTCGGGCCCGGCCAGCACGTCCCGGGCGGCCTCCATCAGCGGGGCCAGGAAGACGTCCGGCCCGGGTTCGCCGGCGACCCCGCCGAGCGCCGCCACGGCCGCCCGGCCGGCCGGCGACGGGTCGAGCGGGGTGCGCAGCTGGAGCCCGCGTACGCCGGCGAGCAGCTCGACGGCGAGCAGGCTGGTCAGGTTGTCCAGCACGGTGCGCAGCTTCTTGGCCGCCGCCCAGCCCATCGAGACGTGGTCCTCCTGCATGCCGCTGGTGGGCAGCGAGTCCACCGACGCCGGCGCGGCGAGCCGGCGGTTCTCCGCGACGATCCCGGCCGCCGTGTACTGGGCGATCATCAGCCCGGAGTTGACCCCGGCGTCGGGGGAGAGGAACGCCGGCAGCTCCCGGGACCGGGTGACGTCGAGCAGCCGGTCCACCCGGCGCTCGGCGATCGCGCCCACCTCGGCGGCGGCGATGGCCAGGAAGTCGGCGGCGAAGCCCAGCGGCGCGCCGTGGAAGTTCCCGGTCGACTCGACGCGGCCGTCGGGCAGCACCACCGGGTTGTCCACGACCGAGACCAGCTCCCGACCGGCCACCGTGCGGACGAAGTCCAGCGTGTCCCGGGCCGCCCCGGCGACCTGCGGCGCGCACCGCATCGAGTACGCGTCCTGCACCGCGTGCGCGAGGTCGTCGCGGTGCGAGTCCATCACCCGGGAGTCCTGGAGCAGCCGGTGGATGTTCGCCGCCGAGGCCGACTGCCCGGGGTGCGGCCGGATGGCGTGCAGCTCCGGCAGGAACGGCCGCTCCGAGCCGAGCATCGCCTCGATGGCGAGGGCGGCGGTGACGTCGGCCATCGTGAACAGGTGCGCGGCGTCGTGGATCGCCAGCAGCAGCATGCCGAGCATGCCGTCGGTGCCGTTGATCAGCGCCAGCCCCTCCTTGGCGGCCAGCCCGATCGGCGCCAGCCCGGCCCGGCGCAGCGCGTCGGCGGCGGGCAGCCGCTCGCCGGCCGGGCCGAGCACCCAGCCCTCGCCGAGCAGCACCAGCGCGCAGTGCGCCAGCGGCGCCAGGTCGCCGGAGGCGCCCAGCGAACCGTGCTCCGGCACCCACGGCGTCACGTCGTGGTTGAGCAGATCGACCAGCGCCTCGGCGACCAAAGGCCGGACCCCGGAGCAGCCGAGCGCCAGCGAGCGGACCCGCAGCAGCATCATGGCCCGGACCACCTCGCGCGGCATCGGCGCGCCCACCCCGGCGGCGTGCGAGCGGATCAGCGCGTGCTGGAGCTCGGCCCGCCGCTCGGGCGCCACGAAGGTGTTGGCCAGCGCGCCGAAGCCGGTGGAGACGCCGTAGACCGGCCGGCCGGCGGCCTCGATGCCGTCGACGATGGACCGGCTGACGGTCATGGCGTCGACGGTGGCCGGGTCGAGGACGACCTTGGTGGTGCCGCGCGCCACGGCGAGCACGTCGGCGGGGGAGATCCCGGTGGGCAGGATGGTCACGGTCATTGGGGCACTCCGTTGCGCAGGACCTGGCGGATCAGTGGCACACCCGGCCGGTAGGCCAGGTGCAGGTGGGACGGGGCGTCGAGGATCATCAGGTCGGCCCGGGCCCCGGGCCGGAGCACCCCGACGTCGTCGCGGCGCAGCGCCCGCGCGCCGCCGGCGGTCGCGGCCCAGACGGCCTCCGCCGGGGTCATCCGCATCTCGCGTACGGCGAGCGCGACGCAGAACGGCATCGACGAGGTGTACGACGAACCGGGGTTGCAGTCGGTCGCCAGCGCCACGGTGACACCGGCGTCGAGCAGCCGGCGGGCGTCCGGGTAGGGCGAGCGGGTGGAGAACTCGGCGCCGGGCAGCAGGGTGGCGACCGTGGTGGTGTGCCGGCCGTCGGCGCACATGCAGTCGTACCGGGCGGAGGCCAGCGCGTCGACGTCGGCGTCGGTCAGGTGGGTGCAGTGGTCGACGCTCGCCGCGCCCAGCTCGACGCCGAGCTGGACGCCCGGCCCGGGGCCGAGCTGGTTGGCGTGCACCCGCACGCCCAGCCCGACGGCCTGCCCGCAGGCCAGGATGGCGCGGGCGTGGTCGACGTCGAACGCGCCCCGCTCGCAGAAGACGTCGATCCAGCGGGCGTGCGGCGCGGCGGCGGCCAGCATCGGCCCGCAGACCAGGCCCACGTAGTCGTCGGGGCGGTCGGCGTACTCGGCGGGGACCACGTGGGCGCCGAGGAAGGTGGTCTCCTCGCTGACCTCGGCGGCGATCGCCAGCGAGCGGGCCTCGTCGGCGATCGTGAGCCCGTACCCGCTCTTGATCTCCATGGTGGTGGTGCCCTGCCGCATCGCCTCGCCGCGCAGCCGGCGCACGGTGGCCCGCAACTCGTCGTCGCTGGCGGCCCGGGTCGCGCCGACGGTGGTCCGGATGCCGCCGCCGGTGTACGGCTGCCCGGCCATCCGGGCGGCGAACTCGGCGGCCCGGTCCCCGGCGAAGACCAGGTGGGCGTGGCTGTCCACGAAGCCGGGGAGCACGGCGGCGCCCCCGGCGTCCAGGCGCCGGTCGGCGGCGGGCGCGTCGCGGGACGGCCCGATCCAGGCCACCCGCCCCTCCTCGACCAGCAGGGCGGCGTCGCGCCGGATGCCCAGCGGGCCGCCCTCGTCGCCGGGCGGGTCGTTGGTCACCAGCTCGCCGATGTCGTCGACCAGCAGACTGCTCACAAGGTCACCTCCTCGATCGCCGCGGTCAGTTCGGCCGGCACGTCGACGGTCAGGTGCCGGCCGTCGCGCACCACCGTCCGGCCGTCCACCACGACCTGCGTGACGTCGGCGGCGCCCGCCGCGAACCAGACCCCCACCGGCGGTACGCCGGCCGTGCGCGGGCTGTCCAGCCGTACGGTCACCAGGTCGGCCCGCGCGCCCACGGCGATCCGCCCGGCGTCACGCCAGCCCAGCGCGGCGTGGCCGGCCACGGTGGCCGCGTCCGCCAGCTCGACGGGGCCGAAGTGGCCGCGCCGGCGGGTGCGCAGCCGCTCGTCCAGTTCGACCGCGCGGGCCTCCTCGAAGAGGTCGATCACGGCGTGGCTGTCGCTGCCCAGGCTGAGCGGCAGGCCGACGTCGGCCATCCGCCGGGCCGGGCCGATCCCGTCGGCCAGGTCCCGCTCGGTGGTCGGGCAGAGGCAGACGCCCGTGCCGGCGTCCCCGAGCAGCGTGAGGTCGCCGCCGGTCAGGTGGGTGGCGTGCACGGCAGTGGTGTTCGGGCCGAGCGCCCCCCGGTCGGCGAGCAGCCGGGCCGGGGTGCAGCCGTGCGCGGCCCGGCAGGCGTCGTTCTCGGCGGGCTGCTCGGAGAGGTGCACGTGCAGGGGCGCCCCGCGCCGGTCCGCCCACCCGGCCACCGTGGCGAGCTGCCCGGCCGGCACCGCGCGCACCGAGTGGATCGCCGCGCCGACCCGGGCGTGGTCGTCGGCGGGCCGGAACGCGTCGACCCGTTCCGCCCAGCGCAGCGCGTCGCCGTCGCCGAAGCGTCGCTGCGGCCCGGCGAGCGGCTCCCCGTCGACGGTGGCGGTCAGGTAGCAGGTGTCCAGCAGGGTGATCCGGATCCCGGCGTGCGCGGCGGCCTCGACCAGCGCCGCACCCATCGCGTTCGGGTCGGCGTACGGGGTGCCGTCCGGGCCGTGGTGCACGTAGTGGAACTCGCCGACGCAGGTGACGCCGGCCAGCGCCATCTCGGCGTAGACCGCCCGGGCCAGGGCCAGGTACGAGTCCGGGTCGAGCCGCTGCGCCACCGCGTACATCCGGTCGCGCCAGGTCCAGAAGTCGCCGCGCCCGCCGTGGGTGCGTCCGCGCAACGCCCGGTGGAACGCGTGCGAGTGGGCGTTGGCGAGCCCGGGCAGCGTCAGCCCGGGCAGCCGCTCGGCGTCGGCCATGACCTCGACCCCGGCGGGAGGCGTGCTCCCGGCCGTCAGCGGGGTCACTCCGGTGATCCGCCCGTCGGTCGCCTCGATCAGCACGTCGGCGGTGGGCTCGGCGTGGTCGGGCAGCCAGGCGTACTCGGCGAGCCAGCGGGTCCCGGTCATCGCGTGCGCCCCCTGTCGAGCTGAATCGTCTGCGACACCAGTCGATCACCGCGGGGGCGAGTCGTCTGCGACATCAGCTCGACAGGCCGCCGACAACCTCCCCGGGCCGCGTTCACCGGCATGCCAGCTCCTCCACCACGCGGGCCAGGGCGGCGACCCCGGCCGCGCAGTCGGCGTCGCTGGCCGACTCCGCCGGCGAGTGCGACACCCCCGTCGGGTTGCGCACGAAGAGCATCGCCGTGGGCAGGTGCGCGGCGAGCACCCCGGCGTCGTGCCCGGCCCCGGTCGGCAGCACCGGCGCGTCGAGCAGGGTCGCGAGCCGGCTGGCCAGGCCATTGTCGAAGGCGACCAGCGGGGTGGCCGACTCCTCCGTCAGCGCCACCTCCGTACCGTCGCGGCGGGCCCGCTCGGCGGCCTTCGCGCGCACCGCGTCGACCAGCCCCGTCAGCGTCTCCGGCTCGGCGGCCCGCGCGTCCAGCCAGCCGGTCACCTTCGACGGGATCGCGTTGGTGGCGTTCGGCTCCACCGCCACCCGGCCGACGGTGGCGTGGGCGCCGCGCAGCCGCGCCTCCTTGTTGGCCGCCAGCACCGTGAAGGCGTACGTCAGCATGGGGTCGCGGCGGTCGGCCATCCGGGTCGTACCGGCGTGGTTGCCCTCGCCGGTGAACTCGAAGCGCCAGCGGCCGTGCGGCCAGATGGCGCTGGCCACCCCGACCGGCGCGCCGGCGTCGACCATCGCGCGGCCCTGCTCGACGTGCAGCTCGACAAAGGCGGCGAAGCCGCCGAGCAGCTCGGGCCGGGCCCCCGCCGGCCGGGCGCCCAGCGCCTCGGCGAAGCTCACCCCGCCGGCGTCGCGCAACCCGGCCGCGCGCTCCACCGCGATCTCCCCGGCGAGCAGCCGCGACCCCAGGCACGGTACGCCGAACCGCGCGCCCTCCTCCTCGACGAACGCGCCGACCACGACGGGGCGGTCCGGCGCGACGCCGGCCGCGCGCAGCTCGTCGACGGCGAGGAACGCGCTGACGATGCCGAGCGGCCCGTCGTAGGCGCCGCCGTGCGGCACCGAGTCGAAGTGGCTACCCGTCAGCACCGCGTCGCCGGCCTCCGGGTCGCCCCACCGGGCGAAGAGATTGCCGTTGCCGTCGTCGGTCACCGGCATGCCCCGGCGGTCGGCCTGCTCGCGGAACCACTCCCGCAGCCGCAGCTCCGGCGCGGTCAGCGCGTAGCGCAGGTAGCCGCCGCTGCCCTCGTCCCGCCCGACCGGCGCGATCTCGTCCCACAGCGCCCGGAACCGCCCGGCGAGGCCACTCACGCGGTACCTCCGTTGTTCGCGGCTGCGGGGCTCCGCTGCGCTGCACTCCTCGCGCTCACGCGGTGCCTCCCTCTGCCATCGGCACCCGCACGCCGGTGGCCTCCGCGACCTCACGGGCGGCGTCGTAGCCGGCGTCGACGTGCCGGATGACGCCCATCGCCGGGTCGTTGGTGAGCACCCGCTCGATCTTCTGCCCGGCCAGCGCGGTGCCGTCGGCCACGCAGACCTGCCCGGCGTGGATGGACCGGCCGATGCCGACCCCGCCGCCGTGGTGGATCGACACCCAGGACGCCCCGCTGGCGGTGTTGACCAGCGCGTTGAGCAGCGGCCAGTCGGCCACGGCGTCGGAGCCGTCGGCCATCGCCTCGGTCTCCCGGTACGGGCTGGCCACGCTGCCGCAGTCCAGGTGGTCGCGGCCGATCACCACGGGCGCCGACAGCTCGCCGGAGGCGACCATCTCGTTGAACCGCACCCCCGCCCTGTCGCGCTCGCCGTAGCCGAGCCAGCAGATCCGCGCCGGCAGGCCCTGGAAGGCGACGCGCTCGCCGGCCATCCGGATCCACCGGGCCAGCGACTCGTTCTCCGGGAACAGCTCCAGGATCGCCCGGTCGGTGGCCGCGATGTCGGCCGGGTCGCCGGAGAGCGCGGCCCACCGGAACGGGCCCTTGCCCTCGCAGAACAACGGCCGGATGTACGCGGGCACGAAGCCGGGGAAGTCGAAGGCCCGCTCGAACCCGCCGAGCTTCGCCTCGCCCCGGATCGAGTTGCCGTAGTCGAAGACCTCCGCGCCGGCGTCGAGGAACCCGACCATCGCCTCGACGTGCTTCGCCATCGACGCCCGCGCCCGGTCGGTGAACTCGACCGGCTTCGCGTTCGCGTAGTCCCGGGCGTCGGCCGGCTCCACCCCCTCCGGCAGGTACGACAGCGGGTCGTGCGCGCTGGTCTGGTCGGTGACGACGTCGATGTCGACGCCCCGGCGCAGCAGCTCCGGGAAGACCGTGGCCGCGTTGCCGACCACGCCGACGCTCAGCGCCCGCCGGTCCCGCTTCGCGGCCAGCGCCCGCTCGACGGCGTCGTCCAGGGAGTCGGCGACCTCGTCGAGGTAGCGGTCGTGCACCCGCCGGTCCAGCCGGCTGCGGTCCACGTCGACGACCAGGCAGACGCCGCCGTTCATGGTGACCGCGAGGGGCTGCGCCCCGCCCATCCCGCCGCAGCCGGCGGTGAGCGTCAGCGTGCCCGCCAGGGTGCCGCCGAACCGCTTGGCGGCGACGGCGGCGAACGTCTCGTAGGTGCCCTGGAGGATGCCCTGCGTGCCGATGTAGATCCACGAGCCGGCGGTCATCTGCCCGTACATGGTCAGGCCGAGCTGTTCGAGGCGGCGGAACTCCGGCCAGGTGGCCCAGTCTCCCACCAGGTTGGAGTTGGCCAGCAGCACCCGGGGCGCCCACTCGTGGGTACGCATGACGCCCACCGGCCGGCCCGACTGCACCAGCATGGTCTCGTCGTCGCGCAGGTCGGTCAGGGTGCGCACCAGCGCGTGGTACGACGGCCAGTCCCGCGCCGCCTTCCCGGTGCCGCCGTAGACCACCAGGTCGTCGGGGCGCTCGGCCACCTCCGGGTCGAGGTTGTTCATCAGCATCCGCAGCGCGGCCTCCTGGGGCCACCCACGGGCGGTGCGTTCGGTGCCGCGTGCGGCGCGGACGGGCTGGGTCATCTCGGCTCTCCTCCGGGTCATCCGAGGAACAACTGGCGGCGGGCGGCGGAGGCTTCGAAGGCCTCCAGCCGACGCTGGGTGTCGGTCGGGGCGGCGTCGCAGATGGCCTGGAGCAGCACCATGGCCAGGGTCATCGGCGCGGTGTGCAGGTCGAAGACGAGCTGCGCGCCGACGGCGGCGGGCAGCACCACGTCGGCGTGCTCGGTGGCCGGGCTGACCGGCGAGTCGGTGATGGCCACCACGGTGAGGCCGGCGGCCCGGGCCTCGCGCAGCGCGTCCAGGGTCTCCCGGGGATAGCGGGGCAGGACGAAGGCGAGCAGGGCGCCCGCCCCGGCCTCGGCGGCCTGTTCGAGGCGGTCGGTGAGCAGGCTGCCGCCGTCGTCGAGCACCCGCACGTCGGGGTGCACCTTGGCGGCGAAGTAGGCGAAGTAGGCGGCCAGCGGGGCGGCGGCGCGCAGGCCGAGCACCGGCAGGGGGCGGCTTGCGGCCAGCAGCCTCCCGGTCTCGGCGATCCGGTCCCGGTCGGCGAGCTGCCCGGCGAGGCGGTCGAGGTTGCCGATCTCGGCGCGTACCGCCTGCTGGAGCTCGTTGCCGGCGTCGGTGGCGTCGCCCGGGGCGCCGGCGGTCAGCTCGCGGAGCCGGCGGCGCAGCGCGGGGTAGCCGTCGTGGCCGAGCGCGACCGCGAACCGGGTGACCGACGGCTGGCTGACCCCCGCCAGCTCGGCGACCTCGGCCGCCGACAGGTACGCCGCGGCCGGCGCGTGCTGCACGAGGCAGTGCGCGATGCGGCGCTGGGTGGGGGTGAGCCGGACCCCCTGGAACAGGTCCAGCACCCGCTCGGTGGGCGCCACGACAGCTCCCTCATTCATGTCGCGACTCTATGCATGAAAACTTTCACAAGCAACAGGGGCGAACGGTCCGTGGTGCCACTCTGAAGTGGACAAATGGTTTGGCTCCGGACGGTGCCCGGGTCGTGACGCGGCCGGTGGGGGTGCTGTCCCCCGACGACCGGCCGAGGCCCGCGCGAGCATCGCCTCTGTAGGATCCGCACGGCGGTTGAGCAGAGGAGTTGGCATGCAGCCGGATGGCCCGTACAGGTTCACCCACATCCTGGGCACCTGCCAGGTCGGGAAGGCATGGGCGGCCATCGACGCGCAGGGCCGCTTCGTCACGGTGGCCGTGCTCGACGCCGTCGTGGCGAACGACCCGCGCTGGCGGGAGGCCTACTCGGCCATGGCGAACGTGCTGGCCCAAGGGCCCGACGGCCAGGCCTACACGTACGCGGACTTCTCGGCCCCCGCCCCCTGGGTCGCCTACCCCGCCGAGGCCGGCCCGGGCGCGGAGAAGCTCCTGCAAGCGTTGGGCGTCGAATACCACCCGGTCGCACCCGGGCCGGGCACCCCGGCATCAGTGTCCGCGCCACCCCGACCGGTGTCCTCCCAGCCCGCCTCCACGCCTCCGCATCCGGTGTCCGGCGCGCCGCACCCGACGTCCGCTCCGCCGCACGTCCCGTGGGCGGTGCAGGCCGGGCCGATGCCCCACCAGCCGGACGCCTCGACCCCGAATCCGGTCTCCGCCACGCCCGCGCCTTCCTGGGACGCGCCGACCACCGTGACCCCCGCGCAGCCGGCCGTCAACGCGCCCTTGTCGCCGGCCGCTGCGCCGTACGACCCGTTCTCCGCGCAGGCCCCACGGATCAGGCCGTCGGAGCCCGCCAAGCGACGTACCGGCGTCTGGATGGGCGTCGCGGCCCTCATCCTCGTGATCGCCCTCGGCACGGGCGCTGCCGTCTGGGCGCTCGCCCCGGGCGAGTCCGCGCAGCCCGGGACGGCGCCGACCGCAGGTCCCTCGGCATTCCCCAGCGGGGCCGCGGTCAACCCGGGCCTGAAGCCGTGGGCGCAGGCGGCGCCGTACAGCCCGGAGGAGCGGGCGTTGGCCATCGCGGCCCCCGCCATGGTCTTCATCGAGGCGGTCTTCACCGGCGTGCTGCGGGAGACGAAGTCCAACGTCCCGCTCAGCGCCACCCCCATCACCTTCAAGCGGCGGTGCACGGGGTTCGTGGTCAACCCGGGCGGCCAGGCGCTCACCAACGGTCAGTGCGTACGGCCGGAGGAGGACGCCACCCGGGAACGGGCGCTCTACACCCTGGGCCGGATCCTGATCGAGCAGAAGAAGCTCACGGCGTCGGCCCTGGACGAGTACGTCCGCACCAAGATGGCCACCACCAGCTTCACCGGCAGCCAACCCGGAACCGAGCCCACCAACGAGGTGTTCGGGCAGCTCAACGTGGCGCGCGGCGACCTGACGGCCGATCCGGCCGCGCCGGTCGAGGTGGTACGCGTCCTCCCCGTTGACAACGGCAACCTGGCGCTCGTTAAGCTCACCCAGACCAACGTTCCCGCGGTCGAGCTGAACACGGAGGCCACCCTCGGCTCCGGGACGTCGCTGCTCGTGCTCGGGTACAGCACCACCGACACCGACTTCCGGGCCGCGACCTACACCCTCCAGTCGAAGTCCGTGCAGGTGGCCGGCACCGCCAACCAGGGCTCGGTGGCCGTCGCCCGGATCAACGGCGACGTCGGCATCTATTCGCACGGGGGGATCGCCGTCGACACCAGCGGTCGGGTCGTCGGGGTGCTCGACAACGACCGGGCCGCCAACGGTGGAGCCAACCGCGCCCTGGTGCCGGTCCAGGTGGTGAGAGGGCTGCTCGGCGAAGCCGGTGTCCAGGGCGGCCTCGCGGATCCGGACCGGGAGTACCGCAGCGGCTTGGACGCCTTCTTCGCCGGTCGGGACGCGGAGGCGATCAGCCGGTTCGACACCGTGGCGAAGTCGTCGCCCACCAACCTGCTCGCTCAGGCCTACCGGCAGAACGCTGTCGACCGGGCCCGGCTGGCGGGGGAGAAGCCCGAGTCCTCGAGGCTGCCGGCCGCGCTGCTCGGCGGCCTGGCGGCCGCGCTGCTGGCCGGACTCGTCGTCGCCGTGGTGGTGCTGTTGCGTCGCCGGTCCGGTCGCTGACCATCGCACCGGTCCGCGGGTCAGCGCGTGGAGTCGTCGCGTCCCCAGGCATCCCGCGGGTGACGTCGTGACCTGAGTACGGCGACCACCGTGATGGCCACGTACACCATCGCCGCCGGCGCGAGCCACGGCCGGGGAAGGACCACGTCGCGAAGCCAGGATGACGGCGCGGAGGCACGGATGCCGGTGTGGCTGGTCCGCAGCATGGTATTGCCGGCACGCACCCGGGCCAGGGTCCGGACCAGGTCCCGGGTGCGCCGGGGGGCCTGCACGTAGGACGTCGCGCCGGTCACCTCCCGCTTCTCCTCGGAGGAGAACTGCGAATCCAGGTAGAGGTCGTCGGCGATCTGCTCCGGGAAGCGGTCGAACCGCTTCCGACCGGCGGCGGAAACGCCCATCGCGCCGCGGCCGAAGAGCGCGTCCTCGAAGATGGGCAGCCGCGTGTTGATGGCGTAGTAGGCCCGCACCGCCAACGACCGGTCCTTCGTCACCAGGTGGCGGCGGGGCATCACGGCAAGCGGCGGCGTGTCGCCGGCGCGAAGCACGGCGGCCATCTCGCGCAGCGCGCCCGGGCTCAACACCACGTCCGCGTCGAGGTAGATCCGGGGGAAGCCGCGCGCCGCGGAGTCGCCCACGTTCAGTGCGTTGGACTTGCCGGCCTGCGCGACCTCGACGACCCGGACGCCCGGCCGACTGGCGGCGACCCGGGCGGTGTCGTCGGTGCAGCCGTTGGCGACCACGACGATGTCGAGTTCGCCGGGGGCGGCGTCGGCTAGGAGCGCGTCGAGGCAACCACCGATGACCCGGGCCTCGTTGTGCGCGGCCATCACCACGCTGATCGTCGACAACTCACCGGGGGTAGTCACATCAGTTCCACACTTCCGCGCGATGGTCGGGACGCCTGCTCCACGGCCGTCGGACGGACGGTCCACGTCACGCACCCGCCTCGAACCGGGCGCAGGCGCGGCGGTAAAGCTTGCCGGACGTCCGGGCTGTGCCGCAACACCAGTTCCGGTCGTTCCTACCGTGCGGAAACCCGACACCTCGGCAGCCCTGACCGCTGGTATCGTCCTCGTGTTTCTGAGGCGGGGCAGCGCAGCGCAGCGGACAGTCCGCAACCTCCCTTCGCCGCAGGACACGACTGCCGATGGTGGATCGGCGAGGGACTGGGCAACGGGGGCCCGTCAGCTGACCTGCCCGCGTTGTCGGCTGCTGCCGCGGCGGACACTGATGGGAGAGGCGCACCCGCGATGGAGATGCTGACCACACCGGAGCGGCGACCGCCCTTCCCTCGGGGACACCGGGCCACGTCGGCGCCCCGCCACGAACGGGCGGCGCGTCACCTGGCCACCGCCGCGCTGGTACTGGTCGCAGTGAAGCCGCTGCTCGACATCGGTGAGAAGGATGCCGGCGGCGGCTTCGACCTGGGGGTACTGCTCACCACGCTCGGCGCGCTGTGCATGGTGACCGCGCTCGGTGTCGCGGCGCTCGGCGCTCGGCGCCTGCCGCCCCGACCCCTCCTGCTGATCGCGGGTGGGTTGACGTTGTTGCTCGTGCTCTCCGCGGTCAGCTACCTGGCCGTCCCCGCTCGCGAGGAACTGCTGACCCTCTTCGACGTCCGCCGCTACTCCATCTACGGACCGCCGCAGGAACCCACCAGCGCCATCCCCGCCGAGGCGATGCGGCTGGTCGTCGGGTTCGCCCCGATCGCCCTGCTCGGGCTGATGCTCATGCGGCGCGACTGGTTCCCGGTGCGTCGGCTCGCTCTCGTCGCCGGCGTCGTGGTGGCCGGCGCGGTCGTGCACTGTGTGCTCGCCTGGCTCCAGGTGGCCGGGGTCATCCCGTACTCGTTCTACTTCGAACTGGCCAACTGGGAGAAGATCGGGCGGGCCTCCGGCGGCTACTACCACCCGATGTCGCTCGGCCGGTTGCTGATGTTCTCGGTGTTCCTGGTCTACGTCCTGGGTGACCGGCTGAAGGTGCCAGTTGCCGTCCGGTACGCGTTGATCGGTCTCTTCGTCGCCACCGGCGTCGTCTCCCTGCACCGCTTCACGATCCTGTGCCTGGGCATGATCGTCGCCGTGTTCGAGGTGCGGCGCCTCTTCGGCATGGTGAGGGCCCGGCGCATGGGGAGGACGAACCGCCGGACCGTTCTGGTGGTCGGCGGCGCGGTGGCGGCCGTCGGCGCGGTTGCCGGGACGCTCTGGGGCGGTGCGATCTGGAGGCGGGTCGAGGTCACCCTCACCGAGGTGGGGTCGCTGGACGTGCGATCCGACACCTTCATGCACGGCCGGGGTGCCATCTGGAACGACCTGGCGGAGATCCTCGGTCGTTCCCCGTGGGACGTCCGGCTCCTCGGGTTCGGCTACGAGCCCTGGGACATGCACAACGACACGCTCCGGGTACTGGTGGTGTGGGGGATCGTCGGCGTCGTCGTGACCGTCGCCGTGCTCGCGGGGCTGTACCGGTTCGTCAGGGGACGGGTCGTCCCGTCGGGCCGGCTCGCCCTGGCGCTGCTCTTCGTGACGCTCGTCGTCTTCGGTCTGACCCAGAAGCCGCTGGCCTACCCGTACTTCCTCTGGCTCTTCTTCTTCGGCCAGATGGTGGTTCTCGCCGTCAACGGGAAGGACACGGGGGAAGAGCGATCCGTCGAGAGCGGGGCGACACGGTGAACCCGTCGCCGCCCCCGTCGCTGTACGGCCTGCCCCGGCAGGGCGGTCGGCCTCCCGGGACGACCGAGACCACGGCCGCCGACGCACCCACGACGCCGCTCGTCCGGCCGACGTTCTCGGTCTGCATCGTGGTGCGCGACCGTCCGGCCCTGCTCGTCAACGCGGTGCGCAGCGTCCTGGCGAACACCTTCGGCGACTTCGAGGTGGTGATCGTCGACGACGGGTCACGGATTCCGGTCGCGCAGGTGATCGCGGAAGCGTGCCTCTCGGCGGACCGCCGGGTGCGGGTGGTCACGCAGCCGCCCACGGGTATCGCCGAGGCGCGCAACCGGGGCCTGCGGTCGGTCATGGGCAGGTACGTCACCGTGCTGGACTCCGACGACGAACTCACCGCCGACGCGCTGGCTCGGCTGTACGACCTGCTGTCCAGCACCGGTGGATCGTGGGTGTACGCCGACTACACGGAGATCCGCCGGGGGACGTCCCGCTGCATCCGACTGCCCGAGTACGCCTCGGCGGGACGCATGTCGCTGGGGGTGTTGACGCGTCCCCGTCTGCCCTTCAAGCACTCCGGCACCACGATCGACCGTACCGTCCTGGACCGGATCGGCGGATACGACGAGAGCTTCCGTCTCTTCGAGGACGTGGAACTGATGCTGCGTGCGCTGCGCGCCGGTGTCCACCCGTGCCACCTGGCCCACCCGATCGTGCTGTTCCACCGGCACGACGGGAACGTCACCCGGGGACGGCTCGGCGGACTGGTCTTCTGGTTCCGGCTGATCGACATGTACCGCCCGTTCAAGTGGCCGGGGGTGGCGACGGCCATCAAGGCCTTGCGGACCCTGAGCGAGACGGGCAAGTGGCTTGTCACGCTCGGCCGCTGACCTCGACGCCGCCGACGGCAGCCACGCCGGCGCGAGCGGCGCGACGTCACCGAAGGCCCGCGGCCGGGCCGTGACAGCCCTGATCCACCTCGGCATGCTGGGGTTGAGCCAGGTCGGAGTCACCCTGGCCGCCTTCGGGACGCAGATCCTCCTCGCCCGAACCCTTCCCCAGGAGGCCTTTGGCACGTTCACCGCTGCCCTGGCGGTGGTGTCGCTGACCGCACCGCTGGCAGTCTTCGGCGTGCCCGAGCTGTGGTTGCAGCGGTTCGGGCGTGAGGGCGCACGGGCCCACCGGTGGGTGGGCCCGTCGCTGCGGGTGGTGGCAGCCGGCAGCGCCCTGACCGTCGCGGGAGTCCTGGCGTGGAGCCTCGCCGAGTGGTCCGACCCGGTCGGAGCCGGCGTGCGGGCGCTGTTGGCGACCGTCGTCGTCGCACAGGCCGGGCTGGCGCTGGTCGGCTCGGTGCAGCAGTTGCGGGGCGACTACCGGGGCCTCTCGGCACTCCAGGTCGCACCGCACCTGGCCCGCGTGCTCGTGGTGCTCGTCGTGTGGGTGTTCGGGCTCTCCGTACTGGCCACGGCCGCCGGGTACGCCGTCGTGGCGCTGCTCACCGTTGCCGGCTGCGTACCGGTGATGCGGCCCTTCCTCCGGGGCGGCGTGCCGCTGGAGGGACATGCTCACGTTGTGCCATTGGGGTCTCCGGGCACCCGGGTCGGCGTGGCGCGGGTGGCCGGCGCCGCGACACCTTTCGTGCTGGGCAACATCTTCTACCTGATCGGCATGTACCTCGGCACGGTGGTCGCCGCCGAGTCCCTCGGCCCGGCGTCGGCGGCCGTCCTGGCCGTCCCGATGTCCGTGCTGACCGCGGTCTACCTCGTCCCCCGGGTCGTCTACCAGCAGTATTTCCTGGCCAGGCTGCACCGCTGGTCGGGCACCGACCGCGACGCCGTCCTGATCGCCTACCGCTGGGGCGGTCTCGGGATGCTCGCGCTCGGCGCGGTCGTCGCGGCGCTGGTCGCGCTGGGTGGCCTGCCGGTGCTGCCCTTCCTGCTCGGCTCCGAGTACGGCGAGTCGGCGACCGTCATGGCCGTGCTGGCCCTGGCCATCCCGTTCCGGTTCGCCGGCGCGGCCGTCGCCTCGCTGCTCACCAGCGGCGGCTTGCTGCGCCTCAAGGTGACCTATCAGGGCGTCGGAGCCCTGGTGTTCCTCGTGGCCCTGGCGGTGGCCACGCCGCTGTGGGGCGTCACGGGCACGGCCGGGGCCGTCGTCGTCGCCGAGATCATCCTGTGTGCACTGTTCTGGATCGCGGTACGTGCCCGGGTGGTCGGCGATGCTCCTCTGCCGTCGTGGCACGATCTGCGGCGGCGCCTGACTAGGGAGACCCCGCGTGCATCCTGAACCGAGTCCCGTCGCCCGCCGCCCACTGGTGGTCGGCTACTACGGCATGGAGAACGTCGGGGACAACGCCTTCTGCGTCGTCATGGACTGGGCCACCCGCACCTACTGGGGAACCCGGGAACCCGTCTTCGCGGCGCCGCCGATGGTCGACCTGCCGGCCGAGAGCGTCGGCATGAATCCCCGCTGGTACCGCTCACGCAGTCTGCCCGACCGCGTCGGCTGGGTGCTGAACAAGGCGGCGTTGCTGGGCCGCTCCTCGATGCTGGTCTTCGGCGGCGGTTCGGTCTTTCGCGACATGGGCCCGCTGAGCGAGAAGAAGCTCTTCTCGCTGTTCTCCCGTGCCTCCGGCCACCCGATGGCCGCCGTCGGCGTCTCCGTCGGCCCGTTCCTGTCCGCAGCGGCCGAGCGGCGGCTCGTCGAGGTGCTGCGGCGGATCGACTTCATCGGGGTACGCGACCTGGCCTCGGCCGAGATCCTCGAACGCGCCGGCTACCCGGGGGTGCTGGTACCCGCCGGAGACCTCGCCGGGCTGCTGCCGGAGGCGCTGGGCGAGCCGATTCCCGAGCGCCGGCCGGGGCCCTCGCCGGGAGGCCGGGCCCGGCTCGGGGTGACCCTGCTCGGCGTGGACTACGAGGCCGAGGCCCCACAGACACGGCAGCGGGAGGACGCGTTGATCGAGGGCGTCCGCCGTCTGGTCCTGAAGGAGCCGGTGAACGTCACCGTCTTCGTGTTCAACACCCATCCCGTACACGGCGACGAGCGGGTCAGCGACCGCCTCCGGACAGCCCTGGACGGGCTCTGCGACGTCCGTGTGGTGACCGCCCGGGACGGGGTGCGCGCCTGCTGGGACGAGATGAAGCGCTGCGACCTCGGCCTGCACATGCGGCTGCACGGTGCGGTCTTCGCGTACCTGGCGGGTGTCCCGTTCACGCTGGTGCCCTACCAGAAGAAGTGCGACGACTTCCTCGCTGAGATCGGCCAGCCGGAGTCCGCGCGCCTCGGGCGGGTGCCCGAGGGGCCCGTGGAAGTGACCCAGGTGCTCGCGGACCTGCTGACCGCCGAGGCGGTGCCCCGCCTGCCGCGCGAGGAGTTCGCCGAACGCGCCCGGTGGAACTTCACCCGGGCACCATGGGCCCTCCGTGACGCACCGGGCCAGCCCGTACGGTGATCGTCGATCTTTCCACCCGGGGCAGCGACCCTGCGGCACCGTCCGCGGGGGCCTTCGACGGCACGGCCCACGGGTCGGTCCTTCGACGCCGCCCCACGGCCGTTTCCCGGTCCCGTCTGCTCCGCGTGCCGGTCCTGCTGGTGTCGATCGTGCTGATCGCTGCCACGCTGGTCGCCGTCGGCCTGGCGTTGGTACGGCACGCCTCGGAGCGTCCGCCGGCGGGTGGTGACGCCGGACCGGCTGCCGGACCCTCGGCCTCCGTCGTGCCCGGCCGGCAGGCGTTGCGCGACCTGATGCCGCCCGGCGTGCGGATCGGCTCGGCGGTGGACGGTCGAGGGCTCAGCCTGGATCCCGCCTATCGGAGCCTCCTCGGCACCGAGTTCAACGGCATCACCGCTGAGAACGCCATGAAGTGGCGCAGCCTGGAACCGTTGCCAGGGGTGCATGCCTGGGCCGGCGCCGATCAACTCGTCGAGTTCGCTCAACAGCACGGCCAGGCGGTGTACGGCCACACCCTGGTGTGGCACAGCGACGTGCCCAAATGGGTCTCCCCGGACTGGCCGGCGGAACGGATCCGCGCCGTACTCCGGGAACACGTGACGGCGGTGGTCTCCCGGTACCGGGGGCGCGTCTGGGCATGGGACGTGGTCAACGAGGTGCTGGACGAGGACGGGACGCTGCGCGACACCCTCTGGCTGCGCAAGCTCGGTCCCGGATACGTCGCCGATGCCTTTCGCTGGGCCCATGCGGCCGATCCGGGCGCGCGTCTGTTCATCAACGACTACGGCGTCGAGGGTCAGACCCGGAAGGCGGACGCGCTGTTGAAGCTCGTCCGCGAGCTGCGCCGAGCCGGTGTCCCGGTGGACGGCGTCGGCTTCCAGAGCCACCTCAGGTGGGACCAGCCTCCTCGCGACCTCGTCGGTAACCTGCGCCGGTTCGCGCAGCTGGGGGTCTCGGTGGCCATCACCGAACTGGACGTGCGGGTCGCGCTGCCGACCACCCCGTCGAAGCTGGAACAACAGGCCGCGCTCTACCGGCAGGTGCTCCGTGCCTGCCTCGCGGTATCCGCGTGCGTGTCGTTCACCGTCTGGGGCTTCACGGACGCGCGTAGCTGGATTCCGGGCTACCACCGCGGTTACGGGGCGGCGTGCCTCTTCGACAGCAGCCTGGTCCCGAAACCCGCGCATACCGCGCTGCTGGACGAGTTACGCCGACAACCGCCCCGCAGCGGGACGGCGCCGCGCCCCGGCTGATCCGGGACGAGGCCGCGGGCGTCCGGCCAGGGCCCGCCGCCCCCTCAGGTGACGACGACTAGCACGTGAAAGGAAGGTCGTGTCCGGGCAGACTCAGTTCCTCTCGACTGTGGCGCCGCAGCAGGCACCGAGGTTCGATCCCGATCTCGGGGTGATCACACCCCCTTCCAACGGCATGCCGCGGTCGGCCTTCGGCCGGCCGGTCGCCCCGCGGGTCAGGTGGCGCCGGCGGTACGTGGCCTGCCTCGTCCTGATCGACTTCGTCGCCGCCCTGGCGGCGAGCCGGACCGTGGTGGCTCTGCTCGACGAGGCCGACGCCGGTTTCTGGGACCAGCGGGTGTTCGGCGGGACGGTCAGCGCGTTCGCCCTGGTGGCCAACCTCGGCGTGCCGTTGATGTGGATGACTGTCCTGGCCGCCGCCGGCGCGTACGACCGACGGGCGCTCGGGCGCGGCACCGAGGAACTCAAGCGGGTGGTGCGCGCCAACGTCGCGATGGCCGCCACCGTGTCGTTCCTCGCGCTCGGCTTCAAGAAGGACCTGTCCCGGGCGACGGTCGCCGCCATCATCCTCTGCCTGCTGTTCTACGCCCTGGTGTCCCGGGCGGGCGCCCGCGTCGTGCTCCGGCGGATCCGCCGGGTCAGCCAGCGGGCGTCGCAGCGGGTGCTGCTGGTCGGGCGGCTCTCCGACGCCCTGGCCGTGCACGAGGTGGTGACCCGCAATCCGGGTGCCGGGCTGCGCCCGATCGCCATCCACCTGCCACACCATCCGCGGCCAAGGGAGCGCGTCACGGCGCCGGTGCCGGTCTACGTCGGTTGGGACCTGGTGCCGCTGGTGCAGCAGCTCGGCGCGGACACCATCGCCGTCTGCGGACCGGCCAGCCTCGAGTCGTACGAGCTGCGCAAGTTGGCCTGGCAGCTGGAGGGGACGGGCCTCGACCTCGTGGTGGTGCCGCAGGTCACCGACGTGACGGGCCCGCGCATCCACGTCCGTCCGATCGAGGGTCTGCCCCTGCTCAACGTCGAGGAGCCGACCATCTCCGGCCTCTCGCTGCTGGTCAAGAGCATGCTCGACCGGACCGCCGCGTTGGTCGGGCTGCTTCTGCTGAGCCCGCTGCTGGCCGGGATCGCACTGGCCATCAAGCTGACCGACCGCGGCCCGGTGCTGTTCCGGCAGACGCGGATCGGCCAGGAGGGGCGGGCCTTCAAGGTCTGGAAGTTCCGCACCATGTACACCGACGCCGAGCAGCGGCTGGAGGCGTTGCGCGACCGGAACGAGAGCGACGGGCTGCTCTTCAAGATCAAGGATGATCCCCGCGTCACGCCCATCGGCCGGCACCTGCGCGGGCTGTCGCTGGACGAGCTGCCCCAGCTGGCGAACGTGCTGATGGGGCAGATGTCGCTGGTCGGCCCGCGCCCGCTACCCACCGAGGACGACGACTACCGCGGTGACGTCCGGCGGCGGCTGCTCGTCCGGCCCGGCATCACCGGGCTCTGGCAGATCTCCGGCCGCTCCGACCTGACGTGGGAGGACGCGGTCCGGCTCGACCTGCACTACGTCGACAACTGGTCGCTCGTCTACGACCTCGGCATCCTGTGGAAGACGGTCAGCGTGGTGCTCGCGCGGCGCGGCGCCTACTGATTCCGGGCACGCACCGGGCGGGCGGCGGCCCGTCCGGTGCGCCCCGCTACCGCTTGCCCCCGCTGACGATCTCCTTCACCGCGTCCCGGCGGACCGAGTCGTAGAACGACTTGACCCGATCCGGGTCGGCGAAGACGACGCTCTCGGTGCCGACCCGCCCGGTGCCCTTCGTCGGGCTGGTCAGGAAGAAGAGGCTGCCGCTGCGCAGGCCCCGCAGCTCGGTGGCCATGTCCAACAGGGACAGGTTCCTGTCCACCGAGACGGAGTCCGAGGTGGCCTGGAGGAAGGAGTTCAGCTTCCCCGGGTTGGTCAGGACGCCGCCCGAGGAGACCTTGTCCAGGATCGCCTTGATCACCTGCTGCTGGTGGCGGATCCGGGCGAAGTCCCCGTCCGCGAACTGCTTGCGCTGCCGGGCGTAGTCGAGCGCGGTCTCGCCGTCCATCTCCTGCGGGCCCTGGGCGAAGGTCCGGAACGGCGGGTGGATCGAGGTGAAGGTCTTCTCCGAGGTGATCCGGACCCCGCCCAGCGCGTCGATGATCTCCTTGAACCCGGCGAAGTCGACCATCGCCACGTGGTCGACGCGGACCCCGGTGAACTTCTCGACGGTCTGCACCATCAGCGGCACGCCGCCCCACGCGTAGGCCGCGTTGACCTTGGCGTCCCGGCCGCCGTGGCTGCCGTCCCGGGACCGGGGCACGGCGACCCAGGTGTCCCGGGGGATCGAGATGAGCTGGGCGCTCGACCGGTCCTTCGGCAGGTGGGCCAGGATGATCGTGTCGGTGCGCGAGCCCGACGTGCTCTCCGGGTCGCGGGTGTCGCTGCCCAGGATCAGGATGTTCATCGCGCCCTTGGTCACCGCCTGCGGGCGGGACTCCTCCGGTACGTCCGTGAAGGCGTCGACCCGCTCGATGTCCGACTCCACGGAGCGCAGGTAGAGCCCGCCGGCCACCACGCCGCCCGCCCCGAGCAGCGCGACCACCAGCAGACTCACCAGGACGACGCGCCGCCAGCGGCGACGGGGCTTTGTGTGCTCCCCCGGCTGGGGTCCCGTCGGGTCGGCGACCGGGTCCGGCTCGACGGACTGTTGCGGAACTGGCATGGCGGCGATGCTACTTAGCTGCGAGGGCGTGCGCGTACCCTCATCCGGCTGGTGACGGTCCCCGTCCGTGTAGACCCGTTCACCTCGTCATGCGATGTTCCGGCGGGAACGCGGCGAGTTCGTGTGCGACCGGCGCGACGGCGGGCCGACGGAGGCGAGCGCGGCGTGCTCGACGCTGAGGAAATGTCCTCATTGGCTGCTGGGGCTGCGGCCCGCTGCCGGGTAATTCTACGGGTACGGCGCTTCGCGATTGTCTCGTTGGCCGACGGGGGCACCGGCCGTTACGGCTGCCCGGTGTGGCTATTCGGGCGACTGGATGGTTTCGGGCATTCCCTTCTACATCGGAGCGCATGCATGAATCTGCCCATCCGGTCGAGAGGCGTGCTGATCGGCGCCGCGACAGCAGTTGTGGTCATCGGGGGCGGTGTGGTCGGGGTGGGAGGCGCCCTCGCGGCGGATCCCACCGACGTGCCGACCGAGACCAACGGTGGATCGATCGTCGAGGACTTCAGCTACCCGAACGCCGCCGAGATCCTCGCGACGCAGAACGTCAAGTTGAACCGGGGCGACGGGCACATCCTCCTGGTCGACTGCGCCACGCCGCCGGTCGGCGATATCGGCCTGCTGAAGGTCATGGCGTAGCCTGGGTGTTAGTCGTTGCCCTCCGATGTGATCCCCGTAGCTGACTGTTCGCGGGACGCTGGTTGAAGTGGCCATCTGATCCGAGTTGCCTGGCGGCGCTGCGGGGTCGACATTCCGAGGGAAGTGTCTGGCTCGGAGTGCCTCACCCGGCCCATCCCGCCACCCTCCCCCGGGGACCGCCGATGGCAGCTTCCACTACGCCTGCTCGCCTTCGGCTGGTAGAACCCTTCCGTGGACGCAACGAAGCTCCGACGGGCCATCGCCCGCACCCCCCTCGCCCCCGTCGCGGCCTTCCCCAAGCGCCTGGCCCGCGTCGCCCGCCACGACGCCAAGGTGCTGCGCACCTCGGCCCGCTGGCTGGTCACCTCACGGGAGCACCACAACTACACGTACGAGCTGACCAAACTGAGCCGCCACCACCTCGCCTGGTTCGTCAGCGTGGTCTGCGACGTGCCCGTCAAGCAGGTCCGCGCATACTTCGCCGAGATCGAGTCGGACGACGTGCTGCGTCGGCACATCGAGTCCGCCACCGCCGGCGCCGCCCGCCGGGGCCTGGCCGACCGGCAGGTCCGTTACGCGCGCCGCATCGGCTGGTACGCCATCGTGCGCGCCACGAAGCCGACGCACGTGGTCGAGACCGGCGTCGACAAGGGGCTCGGCAGTTGCGTGCTCGCCGCCGCGCTGCTGCGCAACGCCGCCGACGGGCATCCCGGCCGGGTCACCTCGCTGGACATCAACCCCGAGGCCGGCTACCTCGCCCGCACCGCGCCCTGGTCCGAGGTGGTCGACCTGGTCATCGGCGACTCCATCGCCTCCATCGCCGCGCTGGACCGGCCGGTCGACCTCTTCCTGCACGACAGCGACCACAGCCGGGCCCACGAGAAGCGCGAGTTCGAGGCGGTCGAGGGCAAGCTGGCCCCGGGCGCGATGCTGCTCACCGACAACGTCACCGCCACCAACGTCCTCGCGGAGCACGCCGAGCGCACCGACCGACGGTTCCTCGCCTACCGGGAGACCCCCGCCAACCACTGGTACCCGGGGGACGGCATCGGCGTGGCCTGGTGAGATCGCGGTCGTGCGGACCGGGTCCCGGCGGTGAGCGGGGCTTCTTACCGGGAGTACGCCCGCGCGGGGAGCAGTCCGGGCGCGCACTCGGGGCAACGGTCGCCCGAGGGGCGTGACAGGGTGTTCGCATGCGGTTGAGCGCCATCCACACGTACCCCGTCAAGGGTTGTCACCGGCTCGACCACGACGTCGCGGGCGTCGAACCGTGGGGCCTCGGCGGCGACCGGCGCTGGATGATCGTCGACGCCGACGGCGTCGGTGTCACCCAGCGGGAGGCCAGGCGCCTGGTCGGCCTGCACGCCACACCCCACGACGGCGGCCTGCTGCTGCGCGCCGAGGGCCACGACGACCTGGCCGTGCCCGAGCCGGCCGGCGGCGAGCCCGTCGCGGTGCGGACCTTCCGCAACCGCAAGCTGACCGTCCCCGCGCTCCCCGCCGGAGCGGCGGCCGACGCCTGGATCAGCGCGTTGCTGGGCCCCGCCGTCCGGCTGGTCTGGCTCGCCCGACCGACCCGGCACATCCCGTCGGGGGACCGGGAGCACGACACCGGTGAGCAGGTCAGCTTTGCCGACGCCTACCCGCTGCTGCTGGCCACCGCCGCCTCGCTCGACGCGCTCAACGGGTGGCTCGCCGAGGCCGGCGAGGAGCCCGTGCCGATGGCGCGCTTCCGTCCCAACCTGGTGGTGGAGGGCGCGTCGGCCTGGGCCGAGGACGACTGGGCCGGCCGGCCGCTGCGCATCGGCGCCGTCCGCTTCCGCGCCGCCGGGCCGTGCGACCGCTGCGTGGTCACCACCACCGACCAGGAGACGGGGGTACGCGGGAAGGAACCGCTGCGCACCCTCGCCCGGTACCGCAAGGTCCGGCAGAAGCTCCTCTTCGGACTCCACCTCGTCCCCACGGCCACGGGCAGCATCGCGCTCGGCGACGAGCTGGTGGTGGAGGACTGAGCGGCGACCGGACGATCGGGCGGGACCGTTCCGCGTGCCGGCCGACGGGCCCTCGCGGGTGGTGGGCCTCGGCGCGGCGCGTCCGTCCGGCGGACTTGTCCGCGACGGCGGCGGTACGGCAGCATCGACCGGCGTGACCGACGGTACCGCTCCCACGGCAGGCGTGCGCGCCCCCGGACGCCGCCGTGCGCCACGCTCCCGGGTCCCCCGCCGGCTCGCCGTCGGCGGTGTCGCGGCGCTCGCTGCGGTGCTCGGCCTCAGCCTGGCCCTGCGCTCCGGGCCCACCCCCGCCTGCGCCGCGCCGCCCGCCCTCGCCGCGCCGCCCGCCGCCGGCGTCGTCCACGAGGGAAAGGCGACCTTCTACGACTCGAAGGGCGCCGGCGGGAACTGCTCCTACCCGGCCGCGCCCGCGAACCGGCTCTACGTGGCGTTGGGCCCCGGCGAGTACGCGGCCGGCGCGGCCTGCGGCGGGTACCTCGACGTGACCGGCCCGCGGGGCACCGTGCGGGTGCTCGTCATGGACCAGTGCCCGGAGTGCGCGGACGGCCACCTCGACCTCTCCCGGGAGGCGTTCGCCCGGATCGCCGATCCCGTGGAGGGCGTCGTGCGGGTCAGCTACCGCGCGGTGGTCGACCCGCCGCTGACCGGCCCGCTCACCTTCCGGATGAAGGAGGGCTCGTCGCGGTGGTGGTTCGCCGTCCAGGTCGCCGGCCACGGCAACCCGCTGCGCGCCGTCGAGGTGCGGCCGGCCGGCGCCGGTGGCTGGCGCTCGGCGGCGCGGGAGGACTACAACTACTGGCTCGTCCCGTCCGGCGCCGGGCCCGGCCCGTACGAGATCCGGGTCACCGACACCCGGGGGCACCGGGTCACCGCCACCGGCGTCCGGATGGCACCGGGCCAGGTCCAACGCGGCACGGTCCGGATGTACGGCCGGGGCGGCACCGCCGTCACCCGCCCGCCGTCGCCCACGCGGTCGCCCTCGGCCCGGCCCGGCCCGACCGGCACGGCCCCGGCGACCCCGTCGGCGGTGCGGTCCTCCAACCGGCCGCTGGTGGGCGCGGTGATCGAGCCCTCCGCGCTCGGGTCCACGTCGCCGCGCGCCTGCGGGGGCTGAGGCCGGGCCCGGCTCAGCGCCCGGGGGCCGGCGGGGCGGTCAGGTCCAGCCACATGAGGATCTCGTCGCGGTCGTCGCCGGGGGCGATCCGCAGCGCGCCGGGCAGCCGGCCGATCTCCCGGTAACCGAGCCGCCGGTAGAACCGGTCCAGCCCCAGCCCGTCCCGGACGGTCACGTGCAGCGCCTCCCATCCCATCCCACGGCCGAGGCGCTCGGCCTCGCGCATCAGCGCCGCGCCGTACCCGTTGCCCTGGGTGTCCGGGTGGACCATCACCCGCTTCAGCACACACCAGTGCGCCTTCAGGTCGAACCGGTTGTCGCAGAAGATCAACGCGGCGACGGGCCGTTCGCCCGCGTACCCCACGAGGAGGCGGTCCGGGCCTTCGGCGATGCCGGCGAAGGTGGGGTCCGCCGTGGGCCGGACGTCGGCGGCGGTGACCGGCGGCACGAAACCGACCGCCCCGCCGGCGTTGGTGACGTCGACCCAGAGGGCGACGATCCGGTCCCGCAATTCGGGGGTCAGCTCGGGGTCGAGGACGAAGCGCAGGCTCACCCGGCAATCCTGACCGCGCGGGCCCCGCGCCGACCCGCGATCGTGACGTGCGCGACAGGGCGCTCGGTGCGGGAGGGGGGATTCGAACCCCCACGTCCTTTCGGACAATAGGACCTAAACCTACCGCGGCTGCCGTTACGCCACTCCCGCCGACCCGCTGAGTCTAGAGTGTCGCGCCGCACCGGTGGTGGCCTCGTCCCGGTGCGGCGGCGACCTCAGTCCAGCCCGAGGTCCCGACGCAGCTTGGCGACGTGGCCGGTGGCCTTGACGTTGTAGAGCGCCCGCTCGATCCTGCCCTCGGGGTCGATCACGAAGGTCGAGCGGATCACGCCGGTCACCGTCCTGCCGTAGGACTGCTTCTCGCCGTACGCGCCGTACGCGGTCAGCACGGACTTGTCGGCGTCGGCGACCAGCGGGAAGGTGATGGCGTCGCGCTCGCGGAACTTCGCCAGCTTCTCCGGCTTGTCGGGCGAGATGCCGACGACCTCGTAGCCGGCGGCCTGGAGCGAGGCGAGCGAGTCGCGGAAGTCGCAGGCCTGCTTGGTGCAGCCGGGCGTCATGGCCGCCGGGTAGGCGTACAGCACGACCTTGCGGCCGCGCAGGTCGGTCAGCGAGAGCGTCTCGCCGGTGTCGGTCGGCAGGCTGAACTCCGGCGCGGGGTCACCGGGGGAGAGGCGGTCGGGCGCGGTCATGGCACGACCCTACCGCCGGCCCCGGCCGCCCCCGGGCGGCACGCCGACCTCCTGACCCGCCCGCCCTCGGCAGGCGTCGATCATGCACTTATGGTGCCCGATCTGGTCCGTTCTGCTGTGGTTCGTCGCCTACCACAACTCCATGATCGACGCGCGGAGCGGGGGGCGGGGACGGGGCGGGGGAGGGGCGGGCGGCGTGGAGGCGGAGGGCGCCGGCCGCGGTGGCGCCGGCGCCAGCCACGAGAATCAGGGCGACCAGGATCCTTGCCGTCGTCGCCGGCCAGGGCACGGGGGCGACGGCGCGGGCGAAGACGGCGGCGTTGGCCACCCCGGCGAAGAGCGCCAGGCAGGCCCCGGCCAGCGCCAGCGCGAAGTCGGCGGCCGGCCGGCGGGCCAGCGTGAAGACCCCCGCGGCGACGGCGCCGAGCCCGGTCAGCAGCGCCCAGACCTGCCCGCCGAGCAGGCCGGTCAGCACCCCGCCCACGCCCCGTGCGCCGGCGTCCACCTCGCGGCCCACGGTGAACACCACCGCGGCCACCCCGCCGAGGACCAGCAGCCCGCCGAGCCCGGCCAGCGCCCGCGCGCCCGGCCCGGAGCGGGCCGGCAACAGCCCGAGCGCCCCCACGGCCAGCAGCCCGACCGTGGCGACCACCCACCAGACGTACGCGTCCGGCGGCGGCACCCAGTCGAGGGTGCCGCGGATCTCCCCGGTCTCGGTGCCGGCGCGCAGCGGCACCGTCCAGTCCCGCACCCGGTGCTCCCGGTCGGGCGCGGCACGCACCTGCGGTGGCGGCGCCGACTCCCGCCAGAGCGCCCGTTGGTCGTGCCAGCGCACCGTGGCGGAGTCGTCGACGCGCCGCCAGTCCGGTGCGGCGGCGGGGTCCGCCTCGGCCGGCAGCCGCGTGTCCCCGGCGATGGTCCGGTTCAGGTACGTGGCGGGGGAGCGGACGTTCTCGTACACGCCGTCGGGACCGACCCGCAGGTAGGGCTCGCCGGAGTAGCCGAGCACCTCGACGGCGCGGTCGCCGGTGTTGGTCAGCTCCAGCCGCGCGCCCGCCTCGATCACCCGTACGCTCAGTCCGGGGCGGGCCGGGGCGACGGCGGTCACCTCGGTGCGGTAGTCGGTGCCGTCGGGGGCGTCCGCGCCGTGCGCGGCGGCCGGGGCGGCGAACGCGGCAGTCGCGGTCAGCGTGCCGGCGAGCACCAGCCCGGCGCGGGTCACCAGGTCGCAAATCACCTGCCGGCCGCCTCCACCGCCGCCTTGATCCCCTCCGGGCTGCGGTCGGCGATCTCCTCGCCGTCGACCAGGATCGTCGGGGTGCTGGTGATGTTGGCCTTGCTGGCCTCCTCCGTCACGTGCTCGGTCCACGGCTTGAAGGTGCCCTCCCGCAGGCAGGAGGCGAAGCCGCCGCGGTCGATGCCGGTGCCCGCCGCGATGTCGACCAGTTCCTGGTCGCTCAGCCCTGCGCCGCCCTCCGGCGGCTGCCGGTCGAACAGCGCCTTGGCGTACTCCCGGTACCGGCCGCCCTCCGCCGCACAGCCGGAGGCCGCCGAGGACCGGGTCGAGTACTGGGTGCTGGAGAAGCGGTTCAGGTACGCCACCGGGTGGTAGACGACCCGGACCTTGCCCTCGCTGATCAGCTGGTCGAGGGTCGGGCCGCTGGCCTGCTCGAACTGTTTGCAGGCAGGGCAGAGGAAGTCCTCGTAGACGTCCACGGTGACCGGGCCCGAGCCGGCGACGACCCCCGTGCCGGCCTCGTTCGAGCCGGTCGGCGGGGTGAAGTCGTCGGAACGCTGGCTGGAGTAGACGCTCCAGCCGATCAGGCCGGCGACGACCAGGACGGCCACGGCGGCCACGGAGACCCAGAGCGTCCGCTTGCGTCGCCGCTCCCGGGCCAGCTGCTCGCGGACCACCCGGGCGGAGCCCTTCTGCCCCTTGCGACTACTCATCCTCGTCCTCCACGGATGTGTCCCCCGCCAGCCAGCCGTCCACGGAGACGGGGGTGCGGGGCCAGATCAGCAGGAACCCGGCCAGCGCCAGGAATCCCAGGTCCCGGAGGATCTCCGGGAGGTAGCTCGGGGTCTGGCCCTCGGCGAGCTCCCCACCGGCGCCGAAGCAGCCGCAGTCGATGGCGAGGCCCCGGCTCCAGGCCGAGACGATGCCGACGACGAAGACCACCAGCAGCGCCGCGGAGACCCCGGCGGAGAGCCGGGTGGCCAGGCCGAGGAGCAGCAGCACGCCCAGCGCCAGCTCGACGAAGGGCAGCGCCGCGCCGATCACCGTGGCGAGGTCGTACGGCATCACCTGGTACGCGTTGACGGCGCGGCCGGAGGCGGCGAGGTCACCGACCTTGCTGCCGCCGGCGACCAGCCACACGGCGGCCAGGCCCAGCCGGACGGCGACGCCGAGCCAGGGACGGACGGCGGGCCAACGGGCGACCCGGGTGTGCGGTGCGGTCACGATCATTGGTCGTCCCGTCCCCGGCGGAAGTTCCCGGTCATCCGGCGAGGGCGTCGCCGACCGCCTCGACGAGGTCGTTGCGGGCCCGGGCCACCCGGGAACGGATCGTGCCCACGGGCACCCCCTCCACGGCGGCGGCCTCGGCGTACGACAGGCCGAGCAACTGGGTGAGCACGAACGCCGCGCGTCGCTCGGCGGGCAGGCGGCGGACCAGGTCGGCGGCGCCAAGCTGACCGGCGGGGTCCGGGTGCGACCGGTCGGCCCAGGCGTCGGCGACGAGCCGCTCGCCGAGCCGGCGGCGACGCACGACGGTGCGCAGGTGGTCGGCGCAGGCCCGGCGGGCGATGCCCAGCAGCCAGGTGCGGGCGCTGGAGCGGCCCTCGAACGCCGGCAGTGCCCGGAAAGCCCGCAGGTAGGTGTCCTGGGTCAGGTCGTCGGCGCTGTCCGGATCGACCAGCGCGGCGGTGAAGCGCCACACCTCGGCCTGGGTCAGCCGGACGAAGGCGGCCTGGGCGACGGGGTCCCCGTCGCGGGCGGCCAGCGCCCACTCGGTGGCCGACTCCCGCGCAGCGACGCCCGCGTCACCGATCGGACTGGCGGCGGAGGTCTCGCGCGGGGCGGGGATCACGACAGTCCAGGTTACGCGGCGGGGCGGGGCCGGGGAGGGTCCTTCGGCCCTTCCATGGCCTGCGCCACCCCGGGAACTAAACCGGTGCGTCGCGCGACTACCCGCACATGACATGCGACGACGTACGCGCGGCGCTGTCGGCGCGGCTGGACGGCGAGGATCCGCTGGCGGCGCCGGCGGTGCTGGACGCGCACGCGGAGAGCTGCCCCGGCTGCCGGGCCTGGCTGGCCCGCGCCGAGCAGGTCACCCGGCTGGTCCGGGTGCAGGCGGTGGCGGTGCCCGACCTGACCGCGTCGGTGCTGGCGGCGGTCGCCGCCGATCCGCTGGCGGCCGGGCGCACCCGGGCGGCGGCCAGGGCGGCCCGCCGCCAGGTGCTGCGGGTGGCGGTGGCGGTGGCCGCGGTCGCCCAGCTGGCGATCGCCCTGCCGGTGCTGCTGGCCGGGCTGGGCGTGACCGTCGACCCGCACACCAGCCGCGAGATGGCCTCCTTCGACGTGGCGCTGGCCGTCGGCTTCGCGCTGGCCGCGTGGCGGCCCGAGCGAGCCCGGGCGTTCGTGCCCGTGGCGCTGGTGCTGGCGGTCTGCCTGGCCGGCACCAGCGCGGTGGACATCGCCAACTCGACGACCGCCCTGGTGCACGAGGTCGGGCACCTGGCCGCCGTGATGCAGGCGGCGCTGCTGTGGGCGCTGGGACGGGTCAGCGACGAACCGGACCGCCGGCCGTCGCCCGCACTCCTGGCCCGCCATGGCTGACGTCGCGCCGGCCCGACGGGTTCCGGCGGCGCCGGGCGTGGCCGGCGTCGCGCCGGGCGGGCGGGTCCCGGCGGCGCCGGGCATGGTCGGAGTCGCGCCGGGCATGGTCGGAGTCGCGCCGGACGGGTCGGATTCGAGAGCATTGCCGGCATGAGTGTCGCCAACCGCCGCCGGATCGCCCGGCTGATCGCCACCGCCGGCCTGCTGGTCACCGTCGTCGCCCTGCTGATCGCCCCCGCCGGCCCCGCCAGCGCGCACGCGGTGCTGGTGAGCAGCAGCCCGATCGCCTCGGCCGTGGTGTCGAACGGGCCGGCGGAGGTCGTGCTCACGTTCAGCGAGTCCGTGCGCAAGGTGCCCGGCAAGATCCGGGTGATCGCGCCGGACGGCTCCCGCGCCGACCGCGGCGAAGCGACCTTCGAGGGCACCGTGGTCACCGTCCCGGTCGACCCGGCCGGGGCGCGCGGCACCTACCTGGTCAGCTACCGGGTGATCTCCGCCGACAGCCATCCCGTCTCGGGCGCGTTCACCTACTCCGTCGGCGCGCCCTCGACGCCCCCGGTCGACAGCGGGGACGACAGCCGCGCCGACCCGTTCGTCAGCAACGCGGTCAAGGTCGCCAAGTACGCCGGCTACGCCGGCCTGCTGCTGCTCGTCGGCCCGGCGCTGGTGCTCGCGGCCCTCTGGCCCCGGCGGCTGTCCCGGCGCGGCCCGGCCCGCCTGGCCTGGGCGGGACTCGGCCTGCTGGCGGTCTCCACGGTGGCGAACCTCCTGCTCCAGGTGCCCTACACCGCCGGCGGCGGCGTGTCCGACGTCACCGGCGAGGGGCTGAGTGACGTACTGGGCAGCTCCTTCGGCGCCGCGCACCTGGTCCGGCTGGGGCTGTTGGCCGCGGCGGCGTTCCTGCTCCGGCCCCTGATGGCGGGGCCGGCCGAGCAGAGCGACCTGGTCATCCTGGGCGTGATCGGGGCGGCGGCGCTGGTGACCTGGCCGCTGGCCGGGCACCCGGCCGCCTCGCCCGCCCCGGCGGTCTCCGTGGTCGTCGACGCCGTCCACCTGGGCGGCATGGCGGTCTGGATGGGCGGACTGGTGATGCTCGCCGCCTTCCTGCTGCCCCGGGCCGACGAGCGGGAGTTGGGCGCGATCCTGCCGATCTGGTCGCGCTGGGCGGCGCTGGCCGTCTCGGCGCTGCTGCTCGCCGGCACCGTCCAGGCCCTGATCGAGGTGGCCACCCCCCGCGCGCTTGTCGACACCTTCTACGGGCGGCTGGTGCTGGGCAAGATCGGGCTCTTCGTGCTGGTGATCGCGGTGGCCGCGTACTCCCGGCACCTGGTGCGCAGGCGCACCGCGGCCGGCCGGCCGACGTCGATGCGGCGGGCGGTCTGGGCCGAGCTGGCGATCACGGCGGTGGTCCTCGGCCTGTCCGCCGTCCTGGTGCAGACCACCCCGGCCCGCACCGCCGGCGCCGACGTGGCGGGCGCGAGGGGCGGCTTCTTCTCCACGACGCTGTCCAGCCCGAACTTCTCGGTCCAGATCGAGCTGGACCCGGCCGAGCGGGGCAACAACACCGTGCACTTCTACGCGTACACGAAGGACAACCGGCCCCAGCCGGTGGTGGAGTGGCGGGCCACGGTCGCCCTGCCGGCGGCGGGGATCGAGCCGATCCAGGTCCCGCTGCTGCCACTGACCGACAACCACGCCACCGGCGAGATCAACTTCCCGGCGTCGGGGGAGTGGCAGTTGCGCATCACCGTCCGCACGTCGGACATCGACCAGGCCACGGTGACCGCCACCGTGCCGATCAGGTAACAGGAAGGCTCGCACCATGATCCGTCACCGGCGTACCGCAAGCGCCGCCGCAGCCCTGGCGCTCGGCGCCGTCGCCACCGCCGTCCTCGGCTTCGCGGCGCCCGCCTCGGCCCACGTCACGGTCAACCCGCAGGAGGCGACGCAGGGCGGCTACGGCCGGTTCGCCTTCCGGGTGCCGAACGAGAGCGACACGGCCTCCACCACCAAGCTGGAGGTGGTGCTGCCGGAGAACGCGCCCGTCGGCTCCGTGTCGACCATGCCGGTGCCCGGCTGGACGGTGGCGGTGGAGAAGCGCAAGGTGGACCCGCCGGTCGAGGTGCACGGCAGCCAGCTCAGCGAGGTCGTCTCCAAGCTCACCTGGACGGCCAGCGGCAACGCGGGGGTCAAGCCGGGCGAGTTCCAGGAGTTCCCGGTCTCGATGGGGCCGCTGCCGCAGGTCGAGACGATGGTCTTCAAGGCCCTGCAGACCTACTCCGACGGCAACGTGCAGCGGTGGATCGAGGAGCCGCTCCCCGGCGGCGAGGAGCCGGAGAGCCCCGCCCCGGTGCTCGCCCTCACGGCGGCCCCGCCGTCGACCGCCCCCACCGGCACCGCCGCGCCGCAGGCCGACGACGACGATGACGACGCCGAGAGCGACGGCGCGGCCACCGGGCTCGCGGTCGCCGGCCTGGTCGCCGGCGTGGGCGGCCTGGTGCTCGGCGGGCTCGCGTTCGCGCGTACGCGGCGGGCGCCGACGTCGCGGGAGTGACCCGGTTGTCTCCCCGCCGGCCCGTCGGACCATCCGGCGGGCCGGCTGCTTTCCGGGCCCGTGCCGTGGATATCCGCTGATGAGTCGCCCCGCGTCGGTAAGGTCGGCCGGGTATCCGGCTACGGAGGGGGACGAGGCGAATGCGGTTCGTGCGGGTGCTCGCCGCCATGCTGCTGACGGTCGGGATCACGGCGCTGCTCGCCGGCGGGGCGCTCGCGCTGCTCGCCCGGCAGGCCGACCCGGGTGGCGCCTTCAGCGCCCGGTTCGAGACCGTGCACACCCCGGGCCACGCGATGGTCGTCCGGGACGTCGACGAACTGCTGCGGGCCGAGGCGCCGTTCGCCCGCGCCGGGCAGGCCCGGCTCCGGCTGGACGCGCGGACGCCCGACGGCCCGGCCTTCGTCGGGCTGGCTCCCACCGACGAGGTGCGGCGGTGGCTCGACCCGGTCCCGCACGCCGAGGTGCGCCGCGTGGCGCTGGCCCGGGGGCCGCTGCCGGTCCGGCTGCACCCCGCCGGTCCCGCGCCGTCCGCCGGTCCCGCGCCGTCCGTCGCGCCGATCGGCCAGCCCTTCTGGGTACGCGAGGGGATCGGCGCGCTGGAGTGGACCCCGGCGGAGCTGGCCGACCGGCGGCTGAGCCTGGTGGTGATGCGTCCCGACGGGCGGGCCGACCTGAGCCTGGAACTGCGTGCGGGGCTGCGCGCCGGCTGGACCGCCCCGACGACCGCCGGGCTGCTGGCCGGCGGGGTGCTGGCGGTGGCGCTGGCCCTGCTCCTGTTGCGCCCGGTACGCCCCCGGGAGGTGGTCTTCGTGGTCGAGCCGGACCAGGTGCCGGTGCTCGCCGACCGCCTCGGGGTGACCTCGCTCAGCGGCCTCGGCGCGCAGCCGGCCCGGGACAGCGACCGGTCCCGCGTCGCCGGGCGTCAGCTCGCCTCGGTCGGCGCCGCTCCGGCCGGGGCCCGGCCGGCGATCGGGCCGGTGCCCGCCCGCCGCCCCGCGACGCTCGCCGACCTGGCCGGAGGCGACCCGGCGTTCCGGCCGCCCGAGGTGAACCTCACGCTGGCCTGGCCGCCCGTCGCCCCGGAGGGGACGGCCGACCCGGTCGCCGCGGCGGAGCGCCTCCGCCCCGCCGCTCCCGACGCCGCCCGGCAGCCGCCCGACGACTCGCGCTGACCCGTGCCCCCTCCCTGCCCCGCGCCGGTGGCGGGGCCGGGACGGCGAACGGCCCTCCGCGCTGCCGACGCGGAGGGCCGCCCTCACCGGGGGATCGGTGCTACCCGAGAGACGCCTGAGTAGTTGCGACCAGATTAGCGAGGAAGGGCACTACTTGGGAAGACTGTCCATTTGGAGAGATTTGCGGCCCTCCCGCCGCACCGGCAGGGTCACCAGCAGCAGCAGGCTCAGCAGCACGTACGTGTTGCGCACCAGGAACTCGCCCGGCGAGTCCGTTCGCACCGGGGCGATGCCCCAGTCGTGGAAGGTCACCACCCCGTACACGATGAGGGCGGAGGTGCCGACGGCGAGTGCCGCCAGCCGACGCCGCCGACGGCCGCCCTCGCCGGTCGTGGGGTCGGCGCTCAGCGCGGCGTCCGTCAGCACCACCACCGCCGGGATGAACCAGTAGATGTGGTGGGTCCAGGTGATGGGGCTGACCAGCGAGCCGACCAGGCCGGTCAGGGCGAGTCCGGTGAGCGTGTCCCCCGCGCGGGCGGCCCGCGCGGCGCGCCACAGCCCGTACCCGGCGACGGCCGCCACGAGCAGCAGCCAGACCAGCTGGTGGGGCTTCTCCGGCGCGGTGATGCGGCTGAGCAGGCCGAACAGCGACTGGTTGCCGGTGTAGTCGGTGCGGCCGACGCGGTCGGTCGCCCACAGCTCGTGGGTCCAGAACCGCCACGAGTCGCGCGGCGCGACCGCCGCGGCCAACAGGGTCGCGGCGGCGGCCGTCACGCTCGCCACCGCCGCCGCCCGCCACCGGCGCGTGACCAGCAGGTAGACGATGAAGATGCCCGGGAAGAGCTTGAGCGCCGTCGCCAGCCCGACGCCCACGCCGGCCCACCGGCTCGCCCGGGGTACGGCGAAGAGCAGGTCCGCCAGGATCAGCACGACCAGCAGCATGTTGATCTGACCGAAGGTGATCGTCTCGCGGGTGCTCTCGACGGCCAGCACCAGCAGGACCGCCACGGTGAGGCTGAACACACGGGGCAGCCCGTGCCGGGCGATCACCGGCGTGAGCAGCCACCGGGTGGTGACCACCACCGCCAGTCCCGTCAGGACCGTGAAGATCGCCACGGTGGCGCCCAGCGGCAGCAGCGCGAACGGGCGCAGCAGCAGTGCGCTGAACGGCGGGTAGGTGAAGTAGAGCTCGCCCTGCACCCGGTCGGGCTGCACGTAGTCGTAGAGCGGGTTCCCGGCCGCCCACCAGTCCATCGCCCGCATGTAGATCTTCAGGTCGAAGAAATCGTGCACCAGGCCGGGCAGATAGAGCGCCGGCAGCACGGCGGCCAGCGCCAGCAGGGTGACGAGCCGACGGACCGTACGGCCGCCGGGATCGTCGTCGGTGACGGCGGGCGGTGCGGCGGGTTCGGCTGGCACGGAGGAAACCCTAGCGGTCACCTCGCGCCCCGGTGCGCGGGCGCGCGGCCGGGTGGGCTGCGCGTAGGCTGTCCCGGTGGCTGATCTTCTCGTCTGGATCGACTGTGAGATGACCGGGTTGGACCTCGGCAGGGACAAGCTGATCGAGGTCGCCGCGCTCGTCACGGATCCCGACCTCAACGTGCTCGGGGACGGCGTCGACGTGGTGATCCACGCCGACGAGGCGGCGCTGGAGGCGATGCCGGAGATCGTGGCGACGATGCACGCCAAGTCGGGGCTGACCGACGAGGTCCGGCGCTCGACGGTGACCCTCGCGGAGGCCGAGGAGATGGTCCTGGACTACGTGGCCGGCCACGTGAAGGACCCGCGTACGGCCCCGCTGTGTGGCAACTCGATCGCCACCGACCGGGGCTTCATCACCCGGGACATGCCCCGCCTCGACGCGCACCTGCACTACCGGATGATCGACGTCTCGTCGATCAAGGAGCTGTGCCGCCGCTGGTACCCCCGGGTCTACTTCGGCCAGCCCCAGAAGGGGCTCGCACACCGGGCCCTGGCCGACATCCGGGAGAGCATCCGGGAGCTGGAGTACTACCGGCGGACCGTCTTCGTGCCCCTGCCCGGGCCGGACGTGGAGACCGCCAAGGCAATAGCAGCCGGACTCTGAGCCGCCGGGCACAACCCGCTCGGCGGAACCCGCTGGACGCGGCGGGCGGGGGTGGGGCTATTATTGGTCCGCACCCCGCCCGGGGCGATCGACCGGGCGCGGATCCACCGGGTGTGAACGGCATGGTGGCTGTAGCTCAGTTGGCAGAGCACCGGGTTGTGGTCCCGGTTGTCGTGGGTTCAATTCCCATCAGTCACCCGTTGACCGAAGGCCCCCTCCTCGCGGAGGGGGCCTTCGGCGTTCCGGGCTCAGGCGGTCGGGGTGGCCGTGGGCTCGCCGGTCTCCTCCGGGGCGGCCTCGGTCGGCGGCTCGTACGGCAGGGCGCTGCCCTTGACGTACTGCTCCCAGCTCATGTTCCAGTCGGTCCAGCCGTTGCCGTTCTGGAGCTTCCGTTCCGTGCCCTTGACGGTGATCGGGTCGCCGACGCGGGTGTTGGCGAACAGCCAGGCGCCGTTGGCCATCGAGACGTTCACGCAGCCGTGCGAGACGTTCACCCGGCCCTGCTGCCCCTCCGACCAGGGCGCGGCGTGGATGAACTCGCCGCCCCAGGTCAGCCGCTGGGCATAGTCGATCTTGGTGCGGTAGCCCTCCTCGGGGCCCAACTCCTCGAAGGTGTCGAAGACCGTCTTGCGCAGCTTCTCGATGACCACCATGGTGCCGCTGGAGGACGGGGTGCTCTTCTTGCCGAGGCTGACCGGGATGGTCTTGATCACAGAGCCGTCCTTCGTGACGGTCATCCGCTTGGTCCTGTTGTCCACCGTCATGACCACCGCCGGGCCGACCTTGATGCCGACGCTGAGGTCCGCCCGGCCGTACCAGCCGTCGCCCAGCGGCAGGCCGCCGGCCTGGACCCGGTAGGAGACCGTGCTGTTCGCCTGCCAGAACTCCTTCGGGCGGTAGCGGATCTCGGTCGGGCTGACCCAGTGCCAGATGCCTTCCTGCGCCGGTACGGAGGTGACCTTCATCCGGCTCTGCACGTCGTCGCGGTAGTCCTCCGGAACGGCCCGGCTGAACTTCACGATCAGCGGCATGCCGACGCCGACGACCTGGTCGTCACCCAGGAAGCTGCTGATCCGGACCTGCTTGCCGGGCTTCGCCATGGTGGTGAAGGTGCTGGTCGCCGTGGCGGGCCGGCCGTCGTCGCCGGTCGCGGTCACCGTCGCGGTGTACGTCTCGCCGTACTTCAGCGCGCCGGCGGGCAGCCAGCTCTTCCCGTCTGCCGCCAGCTCGCCCTCGACGGCCGTGCCGGTGGAGTCCTTCAGCTCGACGCTGGTCTCCTCGGCCTGGTTCGCCGTGAAGGTGATGCCGGTGGACGCGGGCACGTCCTTGGCGTCGGCCTTGGGCTCGACGATGGTGGCCGCCGCCTTCGGCGCGGCGGGCTGGTCGTCGCCGTTCTGCCAGCCCGAGGGCTTGCCCCCGCCGCCGTCGGTGCAGGCGGAGGCCAGCGCGAGTGTCACGGCGAGCACCGCCGCCGCGAACCCACGGCGTCGGCCATCCCGCCGGTCGTCTCCGCGCCGGATCAGCTGGTCCTGGACAGCTCGCATGATTCCCTCACAGTCGTGGTCCCCGATTGCCCATCGTCCCTCACTGACGCACCGACACAGGTACCCGTTCCGCAAGGTGAACCGAAACACGCCGTACGAGATGTCCGAATGTTGATAAGATCCGGGGCTTTGCCGAGGCCCGCTCGCCTTTCCGGCCCGCCGTACGTGCCCGGCGGCGCGGTCTCCCGGGGCTCGCCGGCATCGCGGGCCCGGACGGCGTCACGGCCGGGCCACGAAGACGGCGACCGGCCCGCGGGTGCGGGCCGGTCGCCGGAATCGTCGGTACGGGTGCCCTCAGAAGGCCGACCCCTCGCCTGCCTCGGGCACCGGCACGGCGCTGCCCTTGACGAACTCGGACCAGCTCAGGCTCCACGCCGTCCAGCCGTTGCCCGGCGCCAGCCTGCGTTCGGTGCCCGCGATGGTGATCGGGTCGCCCACCTTGGTCTTCCCGAACAGCCACCGGGCGTTCGCCATGGAGACGTTGACGCAGCCGTGCGAGACGTTCTGCCGGCCCTGCACGTGCTCCGACCAGGGCGCCGCGTGGATGTACTCGCCACCCCAGGTGAGCCGCTGGGCGAAGTCGATCTCGGTGACGTAGCGGTTGGCCGGGTCCGGATCGTCGCGGGTGTCGAAGACCGTGGACTCCTTCTTCTCCATCACGACCATCGTGCCGCTGGAGGAGGGGGTCTTCTTCTTGCCCAGGCTCACCGGCAGGGTGCGGACCACCTGGCCGTCCTCGTACACCGTCATCTTCTTGGTGGCGTTGTCCACCTTCATCTCGAACGCCCGGCCGATCTTGGCGGTCGCCGTACGGTCGACGTTGCCGTAGCGGCCGTTGCTCAGCGGGATGCCGGCCAGTGCGATCCGGACGGTGAGCGTCGTCCCGGGCTTCCAGTACTCCGGCGCGCGGTAGTAGGCCTGGGTGCCGTTCTCCACCCAGTGCCAGGCGCCCGGCTGCGGCGGGTCGGTCTGCACGAACATGCGCTTCTGCACCGCCGCCCGGTCCTTCTTCGGGATCCCCGGGTGGAACTCGGTGACCACCGGCATCGCCACGCCGTAGGTCTTGTCGTCGAAGAGGTAGAGACCGGAGCTGATCACCGACTTGGGCTTCGCCATCGTCGTGAAGGTGCTCGTGCCCTGGCTGGTCACCCCGTCGGGGCCGGTGGCGGTGACCGTGGCCGTGTAGCGGGTGCCGTACTTGAGCGGCTTCGAGGGCACCCAGGACGAGCCGTCGGCGCGCAGGCGCCCCTCGACCCGGCCGCCGTTGGCGGCGGTCAGCGTGACGCTGGACACCTTCCCGCCGCCGGGCACCTCGGCGCTGATCTCGGAGCTGACCGGCCGGTTCTTCCCCCCGTCGGCCGGGCTGACCGTCAGCGGCGGACCGCTCGGCGCGGCCGGGGTGCCGGGCTCGGCCGTCGTGCCCGCCGCCCCCGGTGTGGCGGACGTGGCCGGCGCGGTGCCGCCGACGAACTCCGCCTGCTTCTTCTGCTCCGCGCCGCAGCCCGTCAGAGCCAGCGACGCCACCAGGCCGAGGGCGCCCACCATCGCCCCGGCCCGCGCGAACATGCCCATCCCCACCTCTGTTCTCGCGTACCTGGCGCACATCGTGCCGCATGGTGGCCTCATGTCCGCCCCCTGTCGTCGCCCGTCCGGTAGTTTTGCCCCTGAATGCCCGGTAAGCTCGGCCGAAGGGGGGAGCCGGGGATCGGATTGGAACCCCCCTCGGAGGGCGTGCTAATGTTCTCCCCGTTGCCAGCGAGCGCCGCTAGCTCAACTGGCAGAGCAGCGGACTCTTAATCCGCGGGTTCGGGGTTCGAGTCCCTGGCGGCGCACCAGCAATAAAGGCTCTGGCCTGGTGGTTTCCACCTGGCCAGAGCCTTTTTCGTGTCTATGGCGATGGCTGGGTGCTCGTCGGGTGCTCGGGAGCGGTTGGACGGTTCCGGTAGGCCGTGGACGCGGTGCCGTGATCGTGGACACAAGCTACCCATTCGGTGGGGCGGTGCGCGTTGCCGGCAGCCGGGATGCCGGCCGAGACGTGGGCCGTCCGTGGGGTTTCCAGGGCCGATATCCGGCTCTGGCCCCTTCCGGGGCGTGGCGTCCAATGGATCCTGCGGGAGGATCCACGCCGTGGATGTCCCCGAGCTTCTTCGTCGGGCTGCCCGTCACGTGCCCGCGGTCGCGACGGGCGCGGCCGGCACGACGGTGGCCGATGCCAACGAGTACCTCGACCACGACGAGTGGAAGGTCGCGCTGGACATCCTCGTGGAACTGGGCGACGCGTACCGCTCCGAGACCGCCTCTTGGGATCTGCCCGCGGAGGCGGCCAGGATGATGCGGCTGTCCCGGACCGAGCGGTGGTGCCACTGGCGCCGCTTTGAGGTCGTTCACGGGGTGATGCGCGCGGACCTTCAGCTCGTGGATCCGGACGTCGCTGGCGGCAGGCGGACTCCGATTCCTGGCGATGGGCGCCTCCGTCCGCTGTGGGACATCGGCGATGTGACGCCGGCGGGCGACCCGGACCTGTACGTCGCACGGCTGTGGGTCGAGGCACAGCCGGATCTTCAGCCCGGCGGGAGAGCAGTAATTCGCCTGGCTCCGCTGAGACCACAACGGTGGCGACGGCTGGCGGCCGGCGACGTGATCACAATGCACGAACAGGTGCCGGTGGTCGGGACCGCGACCATCGTCGAGTCGGTGCTCCCCGTTGGCGATCCTCGCAAGACGTAACGGAGCGTGACGGCGGGCGGGTTCGGCATGTCTCGGTGTTGACCTGATGGCGGGCGGGTGGCGGTGCCCTTGCGGCTACCGGCTTCGACGTCGACGTGGCTTCTGCAGATCCACGGCAGACTGTCCGCTATGTGTTTTGTAAACCGCTTCACGCTCGCCTCTTCGGCTGATTATCTGAACAGTGATCTCCAAAATCCGGCCCAAAACCACGATTAGAGGGGTGAGGGCGCTCGGCGGTGTCCGCCGGCGTTTCATCCGGCGGTCCAGACGGCATTCGAGGTCGGTGCAGATGATCCTGGTGGCCGTTCGTGGCGACGGACTGCCCGCCACGTTGCGTAATGAGCGATCGAAATGGCTATGAGTGGTTGATGTTCGGCGGGATCATCAGGACATGGGTGACCGTGCGGCCGTACGGCGGCTGTCGCCGCGGCGGTGGCGGATCCTGTCGTTCCTGGCGCAACACGGTACGGCGTCGACACTGGATGTGGCGCTGGTCTGCGACGTGTCGCGGCTGACGGCCCACCGGGACCTGACCTGGCTGCACGGTTTGGGGTTGGTGCGTCGCGATTGCTCGGCGGAGGACCGCACCCACACCTGGTGGTACGAGGTCACGGCCGAGGGGGCCGAGATGGTTCGTCGTGACCTGGCGGCCTCGGGGCGTCCGGTGCCTCTTCAGCTCGGTCGCCGGCCTCCGAGCGCGGCGGACGCCTTGCTGTTCCTGCCACTGGTTGAGGTGTCGCGCCGCAACCCGGGGCGGTGCGAACTGTTCCAGTGGCTGGCGACCATGGAGACCTCGGCATGGCTGCGCCAGCACGACTTGGCGCACCTGCGCGCCGACGGCTACGGCATCTGGCTGGAGGACGGGCGATGCCTGCGGTTCCTCGTACACGTCGACCGTGGCCCGATAGGCGACGCCATCGCCGAGCACGAGAAGCGGACGTCGGGACTGAGTGGGCTGCTGACCGGCTACCGGCACACGGACCGAGCGGTGCCGGTCGGAGCGGTGCTGGTGATCGCTCAGGATGCCGAGCGGGAAGAGCAACTGCTGAATGACCTCATCCGCGGCCCGATGCGACCGCAGATTGCAGTGAGCACCAGGGAGATGATGTATCGGTACTGGCCCAATGATCGGGTCTGGAGGCTGCCCGGTGCCGCCCACCCCCGCCGACTGGCCGACCTTGGGGTCTGAATTTGCCTCCTGCCTCCGCGTGGACCCAAGCTGGATCAGCGCCGATCGGTGCTGTTGGCCGGCGCGTCGCTAGCCATCCGGGTCGCTGCTTCGAACGCCGCCGTCCACGGAAAGGCCTGCTGGCGGCTGTTGCCGCTGCCGGGCGGGTGCGGCTCCCATCCGTCCTCGGTCCCGAGGATGACCCGTACGCGCTCGTCGCGGAGATTCGTCACGGCGCGCTGGAAAGGTGCGCGGTTGGCCAGGGCGGCGTTGACGAACGGGACGACCACGGTAGGCACCTGCCGGCCGATCAGCTCTGCGATCGTCGTCATTGCGTAGTTGTCGGCGATGCCGAGGGCGATCTTGTTTACGGAGTTGTAGGTGGCGGGGGCGATGATGAGTGCGTCCGTGGCAGGGAGGGAGCGGTGGGTGCCGGGAGACGACCGGTAGGTGGATCGGACCGGGTACCCGGTCAGCCGCTCTATCGCTGCCGCGTCGATGAAGTCGAGGGCGCTGGGGGTGGCGGTGACCGCCGTTGTCCACGACTGCTGCGTCGCATTGGTGACCAGTTGTGTCACGTCTGCGGCGGGCCCGGCAGCGCAGACAACGATCTGCAGGTGGCCGTTGGTCATACGCGGATCCCGGCATGCTGGGCGAAGTCGAGGACTGCGCTGCGAACGTGTCCTCGGGTAAGGACTGCCAGGTCGCTGGCGATGCGTTGAACCGCTGGCCGGCACCGGATCTCCTCTGGTGCCACCTGATAGGCGCCGCGTAGAGCGTCCAGGCCGTGCTCGTAGCGTCCCCACTGCGTGTAGGCGCGTGCCACGTCGACGAACAGGGAGGCCTTGCGTTCGGCGAGGCCGATCTTGTCCAGCGGTACCTGGCGAGCGAGAGCGATGGCGGTGCCGGCGTCGCCCAGGGTCAGCGCGATGTTGACGCGGTGCAGCAGGACGTTGGTGGTGCCGAAGCCGGTCCACCGGTCGTTGCCGTCGTAACCGAGTCGTCCGGCGGCATCGGCGGCTTCGTCGAGCATGGCTCGTGCGCTGTCCCGGTCCTCGTTGCGGGCGGCGGCGATGGCACCACGGAGCAGCAGAGCGCCGTAGACGGCGACCGCGTCGGTCGAGGCGAGACGGGTGCTGCGCCGGAGGGTTTCGGCCGCGTCTTCGGCGAGTTGGCGTGCCTGTGCCATGTGGCCGTTGCTCATCAGGGCGTGGGTCATGATCCGGGCGCTCGCTGCCATCGCCACCGGATCCTGACTGATCGCAGCGGCGCGGGTGCTGCGTTCAGCGGCGACCAAGGCCATGCCCTTGTCACCGACCTTCAGTAATACGCTGCCGACGACGTGGTAGAGGTCGCCGGCCAAGGCGTCGAGCTGCGCTAGCTGCTCGCCTTCGGCGTTCGCGCGAGTCGGTTCGAGGGCGGGCAAAAGGGCCACGAGTCGGCCGAGAACCTGCTCATACCGGCAGGCCTGGTAGTCGATTTTAGCGGCGGCAACGTCTCGAGCGAACTGCCGAAGCGGTAGGGCATCCGGCTCGGTGCTGCGGGCTGGTGATGCGACCAGTGTGTTGAGCAGGGTTGCCGAGTGCGGCAGGGCGATGCCGCTGATCGTCACGCCTGTCAGGAGATCTCTGCGCCGCACGTCGCCGTCCGAGTCGATGTCGTGAGTACCGCCTGCGCCAGTATGGGCGTGCGTGGCAGTGACAGGCAGCGGCGCGGGATCCGCAAGTGCACCGCTGGTACCTGCTCTCACCAGTGCTTCGAAGCGCTCGAGGACCTCTGGGGTGGCTCGCGCCAGCACCGTGTCCAGGGCGGCCTGCATGTCCGCACGCAGGTGGACCTTGTCGCCCTGGCTGCTCCACTTAACCACCGTCCGCCGGGCCGCACCGAGGTGTTCGGCGAAGCCAGTGACGCTCATCCGCAACGCCTGACGTAGCGCGTTCGCTTCCCGGCCGGTCCAGGTCGTCACCGCAGCCATCGCACGTCCTCTCGCTGGGACAGTTGTCGGCCGGACGATCGTAACGGCACTTGGCGTGCTGGCAGGTGCACCGTGAGTGCACCGACAGGACATCCCCGCCGCCGTGCTCAGCGGGCGAACCTGATTGTGCTGGGCGCCGCTCCTAACGAGTAGGTGGCCAGCACGCAATCGTGGCCTCACGCCAGGGAGCTCGGCATGAACGACGAAATCCCCGCAGGGCAAGGGCGTCTGCCGGCGCGTCGGACACCAGCTTGTGACGCCCCCACAGGCGTGGGGAATAGGCCCCGCCTGCGTACCGCCATGAGGGCTGCGCGGGTGGGTGATCGGCGGTCTGCTCCCAGCCGCCGTGATGCGGCGGCGGGCTCGCCATTCCCCCGGCGAGCCCGCCGCTCATCGTCCCTGGTGGGGGTGACGGCATGACGGTGTACGTCTCGCGTAACGCCATGGCCAGCCAGTCCCGGCGTCCCGAGCTTAGGTGGACGGCCTCGCCGGGGCAGGTGTGGCCCGCTGATCCGCCGCTACTCACCTTCATGTGGCGTCGGCTGTTCGAGCAGCAGGCCCGCGAGGGCGGTCGCCGATGACTGGCCTGCAGCGCCGTCTCGCGGCGAACCGGCCCGCGCCAGCCGAGGTGGAACATCTGCCGATGCGCCCGCTGTGGCTGTGCCGCCGATGCGGGCAGCCATGGCCCTGCGGCGCGGCGAAGCTCGCGCTCCTAGCCGAGTACCGAGAAGTGCCGGTGAGCCTGTTCCTCTACCTGGCCGGCTGCCTGCACGACGCGATCGACGACCTGCACCGGCTCAACCCGAGCGTCACGGGCAGCGCGGCAGACATGTTCGACCGGTTCCTCGGCTGGCCTGCCCGCCACACCCACGCCTACCGCGTCAGTACCACCACGGCCGTCAGCATCGAAGAGGCCTCCTCGTGAACGGCATCGGCCTCATCAACGCCACCGGCGAGCCGGCGGTCGCCGACAGCTTCCACACCCTGGTCGTGCAGCCGACGAGCTTCTGCAACCTCGACTGCACCTACTGCTACCTGCCCGACCGGAGATCCCTCCGCCTGATGAGCGGCGCGGTCGCGCGGGCCTGTGCCGAGTCGATCGCCCAGCAGAACAGCGGTCATCCCGTGAGCGTCGTGTGGCACGGGGGCGAACCCACCGCCACACCCATCGGGCTGTTCCGGGATCTACTGGCTCCGTTCGAGGAGCTGCGGCGCGCGGGGATGGTGCGTCATGAGATCCAGACGAACGGGACGTTGATCAACCGCCAGTGGTGCGAGCTTTTCACCACCTACGGCTTCGAGGTCGGGGTCAGCATCGACGGACCCGGCGCTTTGAACCGGAACCGCCTCGATCGGGCCGGCACGTGGACGGATGCCCGAACCCTGCGCGGCATGCAGACCCTGGCCGACGCAGGGTTGAGGTACTCGGTGATCTGTGTGGTCACACCGGAAACCATCGACCACACGGAAGCCCTCGTCGACTTCTTTACCGGCCTGCCGGGCTGCGAGTCGGTGGGCTTCAACATCGAAGAGCAGGAGGGCGCCGACCGAGCACCAGTGTCGGAGGATGCCGCGTACCGGTTCTGGCAGCGCCTCATCGCACGGCGCATCGGCGGCAGCCCGCTGCGGATCCGCGACGTGGACCGGCTGGCCGACTACCTCGCCGCCACCCGTGCCGGGCACGTCGACCACGCCCCGTACGAGCCGATCCCGACCGTCTCCTGGGATGGGCAGGTGGTGCTGCTGTCACCGGAACTGCTCGGCATCACCGAGCCGCGATACGGCGACTTCATCGCCGGCAACGTCCTCCAGCAACCCATCACCGCCATGATCGCCGGCGCCGGCGACCTGGGCTACGTCGCCGAATTCGTTACCGCCCTCAACGACTGCGCCGACCACTGCGCCTTCTACGACTTCTGCCGTGGCGCCCAGGCCGGCAACCGCTACTTCGAGCACGCGACGTTCACCGCCCGAGAAACGACCTACTGCCGGACCACCCGACAGGCCCTCGTCGGCGCCGCCGCGGACCACCTCAACCCTTAAGGAGAAGCACCATGACCAGCGCCCTCGCGGTCCTCGTCAACGCTGCACCCGAGCAACTCGCCCGCCTCGGCGTGGACCCGGAGCGGTCGGTAACGTCGATCGACGCGGCGAAGTTCGACAACCGCCCTACCTGGGACAACAAGGGTAGGTTCGACAGTCGACCCGGCTGGGACAACTGGAACAAGAAGAAATAGCCCCGCGACGGGACGCGCGGGGTGGCGTGCCCACCCCGCGCCCACACAGGTTGAGGACACATGCGTACCACCACGATCGGCGACGTGAAGGTCCTGCTGCCGGACCTCGAACCGGACGACCTCGACACCACGTCGGACCTGGATGGCGGCCTCACCGAGGCCCTCGTCGAGGGTGCGGCGTGGCACGGCTCGCACCTTGAGGACGTAAGCATCCGCAGCAGCCTGATCACCGGCGTGGACCTGAGCGAGAGCACCTGGGAAGCCGGCAGCCTCTACGGCTGCGAGATCACCCGCGCCGACTTCTCCGGCGCGACCCTGACCGGGATCACCATCGAACGGTGCGCGATCACCGGCTCCCGGTTCACCGGCACCAGACTCACCGACGTGCGCCTCAAGGACGTCCTGTTCGACGGCTGCCGCTTCGACTACGCCACCCTTCAGCGGGTCACCGCTGCCGGCTCGGTCGCGTTCACCGACTGCACTCTCACCAACGGCGCGTGGTCGTCCTGCCGCATACCTCGCATCGCGCTGCGGTCCTGTGACCTCGCCGGCCTGGAACTGGATTCCTGCCACCTCGACGGTGCCGACCTGCGGGGCAGCCGGCTCCACGGTCTCAAGACGCCGCTGGACAACCTGCGCGGCGTCACCCTCGGCGAGGACCAACTTCCCGACCTCACCCAGCTGACCGTCGCCGCCCTCGACCTCACCGTCCGCAACGACTGAAGCAGAGGAGGCATCGTGCCCGCTGAACCCACCGGCAGCCCGGACACGATCCTCGTCTGCATCCGAGGCAACTCCGGCTCGGGCAAGAGCAGCATCGCCCGGGAGCTACGACGCCGGCACGGCCGGGGATGCGCCCTAGTCGAGCAGGACTACCTGCGCCGCATCCTGCTGCGCGAGCGGGACAAGCCCGGCGGCGCGGCGCCGGCATTGATCGGGCAGACCGCCCGGTTCGCCCTCGACCACGGCTACCACGTCGTGCTGGAGGGCATCATGCACACCGGTCGCTACCGCAGCATGCTGACCGCCCTGCGCGACGACCACCGGGGGCGGTCCCTGTTCTGCTACCTCGACGTGTCCCTGGCCGAGACCCTGCGCCGGCATCTCACCCGCCCGCAGGCCACTGAGTTCACGGCCGAGCACATGAGCGGCTGGTACGCCGCCCATGACGTCCTGGGCTGGCCAGGCGAACTCGTCCTACCGGAGACCACCACCCTGGTCGACGCCGTCGAGGCCCTCGCCGCTGCCGCCGGGCTACCCCAGACCGGACTCGACGACGACTTGCTTCCGAGCGCTCCGTCCCCGTAGAGCAGCCAAGCCGGCTACCGGTGTCGCCGTTCCGGCGCACCGTTCGTCAACGCCGGTCCCGAGTGGTCAGACAGCCCGTCAAGCACGGCGACTGCGACGGCATGGAGCTCGCCTTACCACGCCCGCATGAGCCAGCTCTCAATGACAGTGAAGTCGCGCTCGGTCAGCCCGCGACATGGATCGACCCGATGCAGCAGGGCCGGACCGTGGTGATGAGTCGACACCCATTCCTGATCGGCGTGGGAGATCTCGTCGTTGACCCAGACAAAGGGACGTCCCTGCGCCCACTCGACCAGCCCACGGGTCTTCCAGTGCAGGACGCCAACCTCGTCGGAGTCGGGCCAGTCCACGACGGGCAGGGTCGGTAGCCCGAGCAGCGGTGCGAGCACGTCGTTCGCGTCGCTCATCCAGGTCGTCGCCCACACCAGATCACATGGCAGGGCCTTCAACCGGCGGCCGTGTTCCGGATCGACCTTGTGCAGCAAGGGATGGGCGTCGGCCGGTAGGGCCGGTGCCTGGGTGTCGCCATGCGGCATGCCCGGCTCAGCCGCCCTGGGTGTGCCGAACGGGATGAGGGTGCCGTCCACGTCAAGGAACAGCAACGGACGCGGCGCAGGGTCGGACATGACCCAAGAGGCTAGCCCTCACCCCGCCACCGGCTACCTCCGCGCTTTCCCAAGGCCATTCGTTTCGCTGCTGCTCCGTGCCGGCAGGCGTGCGCCACCGACGGCGACCACGGCAGGGGCGGTGCCGGGATGCATCTAACCGGATCCTTTCCGCTCCGGCGGCGCCGGTGACCCGACCACGCCAGCAACACCACATTCCACACCCTCAACCAAGGAGTTCTCGTGCTTTCGCCGACACCTTCACCTACTGCCGCAGGCATTGGCAGTGACGACTTCCGGCTTGATCCCCGTTCGGGGGTCGGGCTTGGCGTCAGCGTTGACGTCAGTCTTCAGCCGGACCCCCGAACCGACCCCCTGGTTCCTCTCACACCGCAGCTCAGCCCGTCTGTCAGCGCTGGAGGCTTGTCCTGCGACAGACCCTGCCTGCTCTCGGGTCTCTCCCCCTGGGCAGCGGCATCCGCTCGGAGGGAGGTGGTGGCTGGTGGATGATCCGGTTCTGCGGGTCCAGTCGCAGCTGACCGACCGAGACCGCGTCCTGCTGGGCTGGCTGCACGACCACGGCGTGCTGACCTCGTTCCAGATCGCCCAGGCGCTGTTCCCGTCGCTGGACTTCTGCCAGCGCCGGCTGCGCACGCTGTACCGGCTGCGGCTGGTGGCCCGGTTCCGGCCGCAGCGCGCCGACGGCGGCTCGTACCCGTACCACTACGTCATCGACCAGCTCGGCGCCGAGGTTGTCGCCGCCGGCCGCGACGATCGCCCACCTCGGCGCGACCATGCCCGTATCGAGCGGCGGCGGTGGACATCCAGCCGTACGCTCGCTCACCGGCTCGGGGTGAACGGCTTTTTCACCGACCTCGCCGGCTACGCCCGCACCCATCCCGACGCCCAGCTCAGCGAGTGGTTGCCGGAGGCGGTGTGCCAGCGGGCCGGCACGTTCACCGGGCCGGATGATCCCGGTCTGGTGCGTGGCTACCAGCCGCGGGTCCGCCCGGACGGCTACGGCCTGTGGGCCGAGAACGTCGCCACCGTGCCGTTCTTCGTCGAGTACGACACCGGCGGCGAGCAGCTGTCGGTCCTGGTCGGCAAGCTGGCCGGCTACCGGGAGCTGTTCGCCACGATCGGGCGGGCGTGGCCGGTGCTGTTCTGGCTGCACTCCGCTGTCCGCGAGCGGAACCTGCGCCGCCTGCTCGCCGACACGCCACCGCGGATTCCCGTCGCCACTGGTGCCCGTGACCAAGCCGTGTCGGCGGGACTGTGTCCCGCTGAGGCGCTCTGGGCCCCGTCCGGCGGGGGAGGGCAGCGGTGGCGCTTGGCCGACCTGGCCGCTTACGTCGTCGATGGCCAGGACCACCCGGGCGAGGCGGCGTGATGGCCGGCAGCGGCCAAGCGGCCGCGGACGATACCTCGCCCCCGTGCATGACAGCAGTATCCGGACACTCCCGGAAGGCGCGGGTCCAGGGCTGTGGGTCTGTGGATCTAACGGCGCTGTCTCACATTCGATGGTGACTGAAGGTAGTCGATGTCGTTGAGCCGTGTGTGCCTGATCGATGATCTTGTGAGGCTGGTGTTCTCGGGGTTGCTGCCGACGATGATCGACGGTGCCGGACGGGGTAAAGGGTCCTGGCGCGGGCTCGGACTCCCGAAGGCCGATGCCTTGCCCGGGCTGCGCAGCCGTGACGGGCCTGGTGCATCAGTTTCGCCAGCGGATCCTTGCGGATGTGCCGGTGGATGCTCGGCCGGTGGTGGCCCGAGTGCGGGTACGTCGTCTGGTGTGCCCAACGCGGCGCTGCCGTCGCACGTTCCGGGAATAATTGCCGGGGGTCCAAGCCGCTACCAGTGCCGCGCACCTTAGCCGATCTTCCAGGTCAGTGCGGTGGTGTGGCAGTTGGCCGGCCGTGCCGGCGCCCGGGTGCTGTCGGCCCTGGCGGTGGTCGTGGTACCGGCACACCGCCCTGCGGGCGCTGCTGTGCCTGCCGTTGCCCGAGCGACGGGTGCCTTAGCTCCTTGGGTGGACGACTTCGTGTTGCGGCGATCTCAGCGATACGCTACCGCTCCCGTCGATGCGATCACCCGTGAACGCATGCAGTCCCGACCCGAGCCTTCATCAGTTATGCGGCTGGAAGCGGCGCCAGATGCCGCAGACTCGGCGAAGGGTGGCATCGTCACTTTCGACGATGCTGAGGCGACGGATGATCTCTGCTGCCTCCGGGTGGCTTTGTGCGTGTTGAGGCGCGGTTTGCTCGGCTAGGAGTAGGCAGTCGAGCGCTCGATGGTGATCACTCTGGTCGAGGTGGAAGCGGGCGAGATCCAGGAAGAACTGACTACGGTAAGCGGGTTCGCGGGTTAGCCGGCCGCGGAGTGTGCGCAGATGGCGCTGTGCCGAGCCGATGCGTCCCAGCCGTACGGCAATGCCGAACCGGGCCTGCTCGACGAGCGCCGGTTCGACCGCCAAGCCCAATGGGTCGTCGGCACGCTCCGCATGAGGAGCGGCCTGTTCGGCGCAAGCCAGGTGATGATTGACAATAGGAGAGGACAGTGCGCCGGCGTGCGAGCCGGCGCCGGCGACCGTCAGATGGAGCATCACGGTCACCGCAAGATCGCTAACCGTGCCGACGGCCACGTTGTCCAGGCCGCATCGCGCCACGTCCATAGCGCGATGTGCGACTCGTTGTCGCAGTGCCACCTGCGACACAGCTAGTCCGGCCACCGCCACCATGGTCCGGTCGGACCTGCTCGCCACGGCCCGGCAGCGGTCAGCAGCAATCCATGCTGTACCCAGGTCCTGCAGCCCGATCAGGACGGCGCTGGTGTCGAAGCAGAGAAGACCAAGAAGCGACAGCGCGAGTGGCCCGTCCGGACCATGGACATGTTGGTGCAGACTCTCCATGGCTTTCGCCGCCTGGCGAGCTGCCGACCGGTAGTCGCAGGCACGCCGATGCCGACGGACTGAGACCACCCGCTGGGCTGTCGCCGGAAGTGGTTCCGCCGGACCCTGCGGCGCAGAGTCGAGCGTCGTGGCGATGAGAGCATGCCGTATCCGGTTCGACGCGGGCGGCGTGGCCTGATATGTACCGAAAGCGTCAGCTGCGGCGCTGGTGATGTCGACCAAGTCATCGGTCGAGCAGCCGAGGGCTACGGCGAGGCTAGTGAGTGTCGAGACGCTGATCTCCACCCGGCCGCCGCTCTCCAGCCGCGACACAGTGGACGGGCTCAGATTTGCGCGTATGGCGAGCTGGCGCTGGCTCCAGCCCCGGGCTACTCGCAGAGATCGCATCCGTTGGGCTAATTGGTGGTGATACCCCTGCACGGCGAGGGCTCCAGGCTTTGCGTCGATACCTATGCTCACGTCCCTCTAACGGGCACTCGGCTCTTGATTGTGACGCGCCGCCCATCGCTCGACCACTTGCGATTCCACGCATTGGCACAAGTGGTGCTTTCTACCGCTGCGACACAAACTCGCTGGTTCCCAAATGAGGAGCAACGTAGCCCAGTGGCGAGGAGATCGACTCCGCGCGGGCTGGCGTGGTGACCAGAACCGACACCTGGTCCAACGATTCTCACCAGCAGTCGTACGAGGCGACGACCCGTCCATTAGCCTCGGCGGGTGGAGAATGACCTCCAGCGGCGGCTCCGGACCGAACAGGCCTGGGCGCTGCTTGACGACGCCAACCCGCACCACGCCGTGATGCTGGCCTGCGACCTGCTGGTGGCTCCCGGCGACAGCGAAGCCGTGGTGGCGCTCGCGGCTGAGTCAGCTCGGACCCTGCCGTGGTGTACGACTTGCCCGTGATGGGCGTGTTGCGTAGATGAGAGACGGCCATCGCGTCGATCCTTCAAGACGACCAAGTCAGAGAAGGAAGAGAGGACGCGATGGCCGCATCAGAGAGTCTGAACCCTGTTGACCTGCTGCGCGAGCAGATCGAGGGCGCGTCGCCGGACATGTTGCAGGCGATGATCAAAACGTTCGCGCAGGCGGTGATGTCCGCCGAAGCCGACGCGATCTGCGGAGCTGGCTACGGGCAGCGCAGCGACGAGCGGGTCAACTCCCGCAACGGATACCGGCAGCGCGAATGGGACACCCGAGCCGGGACGATCGACCTGGCGATCCCGAAGCTGCGGCAAGGCTCCTACTTTCCGGACTGGCTGCTGACTCACCGGCGGCGGGCCGAGCAGGCACTGGTGTCGGTCGTGGCCACCTCCTATCTGCTCGGGGTGTCGACCCGGCGGGTGGAGAAGCTGGTCGAGCAGCTCGGGATCCGGCAGCTGTCGAAGTCGCAGGTCTCGGAGATGGCCGCCCACCTGGACGTGCAGGTGGAGGCGTTCCGCAACCGGCCCCTCGACGCCGCCCACTACACGTTCGTGTGGATGGACGCGCTGACGATGAAGGTCCGCGAAGCAGGTCGCACCGTCAACGTCCACGCCCTGATCGCGGTCGGTGTCAACGCCGACGGTCAACGCGAAGTGTTGGGCCTGGACGTCGCCTGCGAGGAGGACGGCGCCGGCTGGCTGGCGTTCCTGCGGTCGCTGACCGCCCGAGGTCTGACCGGCGTCCGCCTGGTCATCTCCGATGCCCACGCCGGCCTCGTGGCCGCCGTCGGCGCCGCACTGCCCGGAGCATCGTGGCAGCGGTGCAGAACCCACTACCTGCGCAACCTGCTGACCAAGGTGCCGAAGTCAGCGCAGCCATGGATCGCCACCCTCGTGCGCACGATCTTCGACCAGCCCGACGCCGACGCCGTCCGAGCCCAGTTCGACCGGGTCGTGAACACGATCGAAGCCAGGTTCCCGGCCGCATCCGAGCACCTTGATGCCGCCCGCGATGACTTGCTCGCGTTCACCGGCTTCCCGCGTGAGATCTGGCGACAGATCTGGTCCAACAACCCCCAGGAACGGTTGAACAAGGAGATCCGCCGCCGCACCGACGTCGTCGGGATCTTCCCCAACCGCCCGGCGATCATCCGCCTCGTCGGCGCCGTCCTGGCCGAGCAAACCGACGAATGGACCGAAGGCCGCCGCTACATGGGCCTGGAACTACTCGCCAAGGCCCGCATGGTCACGATCGAGACCGGCCAACACGATACCGACCAGCCCAACCCCACCCCGATCGCCGCATAGCATCAGATCGGATCCCGCGATGGCCGTCTCCTACACCATCAGCGCGGGACGTGACCCCACACCTACGCGAGATCAAAGCACCGCAGCCTCAAGCGCTACATCAGCAGGCAACTCATCCGGAACCTGCAAGCGCCGCCCTGATCGCCAGGAACACTTGACCGTCAGAGGCATCTTATTTGGTCTCGGCCGCCATCTGGCGTCCCCTGATCGATCGAACAGCTGCTATTGACTCTCGACGGGCCGCACGATTGCCGCGCCTCGCCCACCAATACGCCCATCCCGGGCAGGTCGCACAACAACGTGGACGCAACCCTCCGCAGGCGCCAACAGCCGATGCTCAGCCGAAGGCGGCGCGTCCCATCTGCCGGTCCACAAGGCGTGCCAACAGCTGGCACCACGACTGGCGTACAGCGCCTGACCGGTGACACGGTGGCGTCAGACCAGCCTGAACCATCGGGAGGTGACGTGACGAGCCTTGTCGAGATCGGCCGGGCGCAGGGTTCTACACATCTCTCCGATCGGGTGCGATACCTCAGGGTGTCGCGCGGCTGGAGCCAGCGCGAACTTGCCTCTCGCGCGAACCTCAGCGCCTCGACCATCTCCCGCATCGAGAGTGGCGCACGTCCCATTACGAACGTAAGTGTCCTTACCAGTGTATTTCTGGCGCTCGACTGCAAACAGGATGGCCTGGTATCGACACCGTCCGCGCTGAGGGCGAGTCGAGGGATTGATCGCCTCACCGAGGCGATTCGCCAGGCCTTCATGGCGACCACTCTCACGGAACCTCCGCACCAACGGTCCAACTCTCTGCCGTACGCGGGCCATCAAGCCGCGCTCGCGCATCAGCAAAGAAAGGACTGTGACTATCGGGCCGCCGCATCGATGATTCCGGACGCGCTCCTCAGCCTGCACGCTCACCTGCATGGCGAGGAACGTGTTGTGGCGGTGCCGCTACTTGTCAGACTCTGCTTCGACGCCACCGTTGTCCTCAACGGCTTGGGCGAAGTCGCCACAGCCTGGACTGCTGCTCATCGATGTCGCGATGCGACAGCATTGGCCGAGGGCATCGGGCTGACGGCGGTGGCGCACCTGGCTGTGGCAATGGTGGCGCTGCGTGAGGGTGCGGATTGCAGGGTTCTTGAGATCACTCGGGCGGCGCAGCGTAGGCCGCGGCTCAGCACGGCCGGGGCCGCCATGAGCTTGCTCCATCTGGCGACAGCCGAGGCCGGCGCCCGTAGCGGCCTTCTGTCTGCCGCTCTCGTGGAGCATCACCTCGGCTCCGCCAGCGTTCTCGCCGGCCTCGCCGCGTCCGATGCCGACCCGCTCGGACTGTCCGCTCACCCTCGCCTGACCGCGCAGACGCGCTTCCGAATCGCAATACACGGCAACAAGGCCGACGCTGCGAAGCGCATGCTGCTGGAGTGCAAGGACCATCTTCCCAGCGACCGACTCCAGCGCGCCCTGCTCCATCTGGACCTCGGCATCTATCACCTTCAGCAAGGCGACTACCGAGAGGCGCTGACCGATCTGGTCGGGGCGGAGAAGGCCGCCGCTCAGTACGTGTACCGGAGCCCCGACGCCACCCGTCTGCTCGCCCAACTCGCCGTCGTCGTCCGGTCCGACAGCCTACGAAGAACAGTAGGCGATGTCTGGCGCCGACTTGAAGCTTATAATAGCAATGCAGTTCGTAAGTGCCATTAAGGCAGAATGATGGGATTTTCGCCTATGGCATCCTGTTTCCCGGCAGCCCCGCAGGTAGGTACTCAAGCTGGGCTGACCCGATAGCTGTGGAACTTCCGCGCACTTTCCGTCTTGCTGAAGCGCCTTCCGCGGAACGCCGACCGATGTCGCCAGCAATCACTGCCGGATTTCCGACTTGCGAAGCTCCTAAGCGAGAGCAATCATGGCGATGGTATCGGGATCGACGACGATAGGTGTGAGACCCGCATCAAGTCCAGCCGACAGAGCGAGGCGTGACGCCATTGGGAGAACCAAATGAGCTGACTTCTCAAGCCTCCGGCTATTCAGAGGCTCTGATTCACCGAGCATTCTCGGTTATGGATGCGGTTCTCAGCAACTCCGATCCAATGAGCCTGACCGAGATCGTCTCGGCCACGCAACTGCCGAAGTCATCGGTCTACCGACTACTGAAGATCCTCACAAGCCAGAAGTTGCTCCGTCGCACAGGCCGGCTTTATGCGCCCGGCGAGCAGGGCCTCCGCTTCAGCGCCGGTGTCCAACGCTTCCTGCCACCGAGGCTCGCGCATACCCTACTTCCCTTCGCGGTACGGCTCCACCACGTCACCGGCTTCGTGTCGTATCTCTGCGTTCCGACCCACCACGAACTCCTGGTCGCCGAGGTGGTCTTCGATCCGGCGCAGGAGTCACTCGCGCCACTGCGGGGGACCCGGCTGCCCGCTCATTGCACCGCCGCTGGCAAGATATTTATGGCATACGACTCTGCGTACCTGGAACGGGTGCTCGACCATCCCCTTGTGGCCCTGACCCGTCACTCGGTCACCGACCCAATCGTCATTTCGAACCAAATACGGCAAGTACGACGGGCGGGACTGGCGACTGCGGCAGGAGAGCGCCTACTCGGCGTCCTTGAGCAGGCCGTACCGGTGCATGGCGGCCACCGGCGGCCCGTCGCCGGCCTCACCCTCGCTATCCCCGGCCCGTGTGCACCAAACCCGGCAGTCACCCAGATACTGCGTCAGGTTGCCCGGGAGGGATCCCTCGCGGCACGCCGCTCAATTCGCGGATAGTACTCCAGCCACACCTGTTCTCGCGCGGCATGACCACGAGGTGTTGCGACGACCGGTTGAACCCGGGGAGTACACCTCGGCCGACTTCGCCCGGGCCTGCGCCCGTTGGAAGGTGCGCCAGTCGATGGGGCGGGTCGGGTCGTGCTTCGACAACGCCGTCGCCGAGGCCACCTTCTCCACCATCAAGGTCGAGTACGTCCACCGCCGCCACTTCCGCACGCGCACAGAAGCCCGACTGAAGATCGCCACCTGGATCACCGATTTCTACCACCGGCGTCGCCGGCACTCCGTCTGCGACTGGCGATCACCCATCGACTACGAACGATCAGAGACCCGCGCCCTGGAGGTCCGGGCCGCATAACGATGTCCTCCACGAATCCAGGGGATTGACATTCCGCCGCCTGCGAGTGCGATGGGAGATCCGCGACGACACCCATGAAGCCTTCCTCACCCCGCCTGCGCCATCATCTGCTGGCGCAGGCTCCAACACACCATCGGAATAGGCCTACTCAACCATGGCCATAAGTACACACCCGACGACCACCAAGGCATAGGTGGACACCGGCTTCAAAAACGCCGTGATCGAACACGGCGCCACCCTCGGCGTCGACGTGGAAGTCGTCCCCAGAAACGCCGAGAAGCGCGGATTCCACATCGTCAAACGCCGCTGGGTAAGGGGCGTCTCGTAACTGGGTGAAGGCGTTGACCTGGGCCGGGCCGGTGGTCAGCCGGCGAGGATGATGTTGTGGAGGTTGGCGATGCTGGAAGCGGCGTCGGTCA